>JBATDL010000113.1:0-1883 GCA_049663445.1 Candidatus Competibacter sp. | reverse complement strand
CGGCAGCACTTCGATCGCCAGGGGTCCGTTCAGTACGTGCAGGGCGGCGGCCTGCGGTGTGAGCAGGGTCGTGGTTTCGGCGCACAGCGCTTCGACTCGATCCGGCGCCAGTTGCCGGTAGTGGATGGTAAAACCGAACGGTTTCTTTTCCACCCAGGCGCCGGGATAGGCGGTCAGCCGCGTTTCGACGGTGGCGCTCAGGGTATCGAGCAGGGCACGGCTGGCCAGCGCCTCGGCGGGAATGAAGCGCTGGCCAGCCAGTTCCAGTTCCAGTCCGGTGGAACCGCCGTAGCTGAGCCCGGCCAGACCGACCATGCCGATGAGATCGTCGAGCCCCCGACCGCTGACCACGCCGACTGTCACTCGGGAAATCGCCGCCAGCCGAGCGAGTACCTCACGCAGCGCGGGGTCCAGCACCGCCAGGCGGGGATGCGCGACCAGCGGGGTCAGCGTGCCGTCGTAATCGAAAGTCAGAACCAGACGCTGGCCCCGGCGGTGGGCGGCGCGCAGCTTTTCCAGAAGGCTTTGACTGATGGAAAGCATCAAGCGGTTTCCTGGGTGGATGGCGCAGGAACCGGATCGGCGGTCAGGGTCTCCAGGAAATCGGCGGCCCAACGATAGATATTGTGTTCCTCCACATGTCTCCGCATTCGCGTCATGCGTTCCCGCCGTTCATCCGAGGGCATTTCCAATGCTCGTTGGATCGTTTCGGCGAACTGCTCGACGTCGTAGGGGTTGAAGATCAGCGCGTCGCTCAACTCGCGGGCCGCGCCGGCGAATTCCGAGAGGATCAATACCCCGTCCAGGTCGGAGCGGGCCGCCACGAATTCCTTGGCCACCAGGTTCATGCCGTCGTGCAGCGAGCTGACGATGTTGATCTCGGCCAATCGCATGAAAGCGTGGATGGTGGCCGAGTCCTGGTCGCCGACCAAAAAGCGGATCGGTTTCCAGGCGGCGGTCTGGAAACGCCAGTTGATGGTGTCGGCCAGCGATTCCAGCTCGTTGAGGTGGTCCCGATAGCGGCGGAGATAGGTGCGGCTGGGGGTGCTCAACTGCACCAGGGTGAATTGGCCCCGGTAGCGGGGGTAGCGCTCCAGAAAGCGCGCGACGGCGCGGAACCGCTCCGGCAGTCCCTTGGTGTAGTCGATCCGGTCGATCCCAACCGCGACCCGCACATTGTCCAGCGAGTAGCGTTCGCGCAGTTCGTCGATTTGATGGGCCAGATGAATACCGCTGGGCGCCTGACGCTCGCTCCAGGGTTGGACCCCGATGGGAAACGGTCGGACCTGCGAAACGTGACCGTGCAACTCCACGGTGAACCGATCCCAGTCCAGTCGGGCCTCGGTCATCCGATCGGCGGTATCGAGGAAATTATTGCAATGCTGCTGGAGGTGGAAGCCGACCAGATCCGCGCCGAGCAGACCGCGCAGCAGTTCGGCCCGCCACGGGCAGATGCGGAATGCTTCCGGGTTGGGCCAGGGGATGTGCCAGAACAGGCCGACCGCCAGATCCGGGCGGGCGTCCTTCAACAGACGCGGCACCAGCGCCAGATGGTAATCCTGCACCAGCACCACCGCCGGATCGGTGCCGGCCTCTTCCAGGGCGGCGGCGGCGAAACGCTGGTTGGCGCGCAGGTAGTGTTCCCAATTGCTGGCCCGGAATATCGGCCGTTCGTGCGCCAGGTGGCAGAGTGGCCACAGCCCTTCGTTGGCGAAGCCGTGGTAATAACCGTGCTCCTCTTCCCGGCTTAGCCACACCCGTCGCAGGGTATAGGCGGGATCGTCCGGCGGCACCGCCAGCCGGCCCTGGTCGTCGGCGGTCATGCGGTCGGCGTTGCCGGCGCCATGGGCGATCCACACGCCGCCACTGGCTCGCAGCACCGG
>JBATDL010000112.1:0-8278 GCA_049663445.1 Candidatus Competibacter sp. | reverse complement strand
GAGTAAGCCGGTCGGCTCCTGAAATTGTGGTCCAGAATACCGGCGATCAGGTTGGCGTTGACCTCGACACCGGGATAGACGTTTTGCACCGGCGTGGCACGAAGGTCCAGCAGACCGGCGGCCGTGGTCCCCACCAGCACGATCGCCCCTTCCAGCAAGCGCGGATCGGCGGTTCCCGCCAGGACTTCGACCGCCGATACATACGGGAAGCTACCCTGGCGGCCGCGATAGGGCACCAGCACCGCGCCCACTTCGTCGACCGGAACGGTAAAGCCACCGAGCCGCAGCGCCTCCAGCCGCCGGTCGTCGGCGTCCGCGCTGTAGCCGGCCACCATGATGGGTTCCACGGGCGGATCATCCAGCAGGGCGCGGACCACGGCCAGCGCGATCTGCGGGTACAGGTGATCGCGATAGCGGACCAACAGCGGCACCCGGCGAAAAACCCCGTCCCGATCCACCAGCGGGCTGTTGAAAAAACCGCCGGAGCGGGCACTGTCCTGTAGCAGCGGCAGGTTGGCGCCATAGCTGACCGCCTCGATCAAAACGGTATCGTTCGCTCCCAGATCCCGAACCGAGGCGACCGGGGTCGGCAGTTGCCCGAACTGGATCGCGGCGTCGGGCGACAGCCGGGTGTTAAAAAAGTAACCGAGCACCACCGGACGGTCGCGCAGGGCGGCGGCGAAGCGGCGATCCGGATCTGACTCGCGGCGCAGCCGTTCCAACTCGGCCCGCAGGGGGGCCTCCTGACCCAACGGGCCTTGGGCGAGCGTTCTGAAAATACCGTCGGTCGGGTCGGGCTCGGCAAACATCACGTCGAAACCGAGCACGGCCACATGGTAACGCTCGAACAGTTGATCGACCAACGCAGCCAGTCGCTGCCGCGGCCAGGGCCATTGCCCTTCCGCTCGCAGGCTGCGCTCGTCGATGTCGACGATGACGACGCGCTTGTCCATCGTGCCAGGCAGGGTCAGGTTCAGGCGCGCGTCGTAAGCGATGTGTTCAAGCTGGTCCAGGAAAGAGAACGACCACCAGCCGCCAGCGTGTAGCATGAACAAGCTGGTGACAGCGGCGCTAAGGAGCAACTTGATAGCGTTGTGAACGACCATGGACCTTGCGGCCTTACCGCCGTCGCATCACTGCCGGGGACCGTTGATGATCCGTGCCAGAGTATCGCCCTGGAACACCAGGGTTTTGAGAAAGGTCCCCCGCCCCAGGCTGTACTCCCACTTGTAGACCGGAATGAGCCGACGCGTTTCGGTCTCGTAGCCGGGCAGGCGTGGGTACGGTTGCGGTGTCGCGGACGGATCGTAATAACCCTCGTTGCGGCGGACCACCTGTTCGATGAAACCATCCTGCCAGGCTCGTCGCGGCTCGCCGCAAAGATCCAGCACGCGCGACTGGTCATCGCCGTCGCTGACGATATAACTGCCGCAGCGCATGCTGTCGGCAACCGCCGTGGCTGCGACCACGACCAGCGCCAGTGGGAATATCAGGACCATACGACTCAATCCACGCATGAATTTTGCTCCCAAAGAAAACCGACTCTAACCTGAATTTGTTCACTCTATCGACTGGTCGTTACCCGCGACCGGCCGCACCCGGCAAAGCTCGCCGTTTACTCCGCACGTTTGACGCGACGCCTCCGTTTCAACCGATGATTATCTTCTGACCGGGAATCCATATGGTTTTTCATGCTATGGGCCGACCAAATCTATCGTTGTAGTGATATTGACCTATAATTGATGCCAAAATAGCCTTGACTGTCATTATGTTGTTAATCATATTTGCTTTTTCGACCCACCGTATAATGGCGAAAGCGAATGATTTTTGTGATTCTTTCCATAATCATGGGTTCGGCTGGGCCAGCAGGTGGTGGCGACGCGTCTGGCCGGACCGCTCTTGATTAAGGTGCAGATGCCGCCCCTCCCGCAACCGGCGTCGGCTCATATGCCCGATGGAACTCTCGCGGGCGTCTTGAGCGCGCTGGGTTGCTTCACGTTCTGGGGGTTGTTCCCCATTTACTTCAAGCAGTTGCAGCATGTCCCGGCACTGGAGGTGCTAGCACACCGGATTCTCGGCTCGGCGGTACTGCTGCTGGCGCTGATCCTGGCGCGGCGACAGGGACCGGTTCTGCTGGCCTCATTCCGCAACGGGCGTCACCTGCGCTTTTACCTGCTGACCACCGTGCTGATCTCGGTCAACTGGCTGCTGTATATCTGGGCGGTGCAAACCGGCCGAATCCTGGAAGCCAGCCTCGGCTATTACATCAACCCATTGGTCAATGTCGTGCTGGGCGTGCTGTTTCTGCGCGAGCGGCTGAACCCGCGCCAGTGGAGCGCGGTCGCCATCGCTGGTGCTGGGGTGCTGGCGCTGGTGATCGGCCACGGCGTGTTTCCGTGGATTTCCCTAACCCTGGCGCTGAGCTTCGGTAGTTATGGACTGCTGCGCAAGAAGGCCGGTCATGCCGCCATGCTGGGGCTGTGTATGGAAACCCTGTTGATGGCTCCCATCGCCCTGTTGTTGCTTACGGTCTTTGCGGTGCGAGGCGCCGGCGCATTCGGCATGCTGGACGGGCACACCGACCTGTTACTGCTGGCCGCCGGCCCAATTACCGTTGCCCCCTTGCTGCTGTTCCTCCAGGCCACCCAGCGCCTGCGATTGTCCACCGTCGGTCTGATTCAATATCTGACGCCCACCCTGCAATTCCTGCTGGCGGTCGTGGTTTATCGTGAGCCTTTTACCTCCACTCATCTGATTGCGTTCGGCTGCATCTGGCTGGCCCTGGCGCTCTACAGCATCGATGCCTACTCCAGCCATCGTCCGCGTGGCCTCTGGCTCACCCGCCGCTCCACCACGCCACACCGGACCTCGCGCTCATGAAACCCGGCCACGGCAAAATCCAGCTTCGCGTGTTCTGGTTGCTGTTCCTGGCGATGGTGCTCTCCGCGACGGGCCTGGCGATCCAGCAGTCTCCCCTGTTTCTCGGTCTGAACCTGCTGCTACTGGCCGTACTGGCCGCCGTCCTGTTTCAATGGGTAAGCCGACCGCTGCAGATCATCGTCCATAGCCTGTGCCAGCACGATCCGGCCGCGCTGGGGCCTTTATGCGACCAAGACACCGAATTTGGTCGGATCGCCCGGCTGATCCGGGATTTTTTCCAGCAACAGCAACAACTGACTGCGGAAATCCAGGAACGGCGGCAGGTGGAACAAAGGCTACGGCGGTATTCGCAGGCGCTCGAACAAAGCGCCAATACCGTGATTATCACCGACCGCCACGGCGCGATCGAGTACGTCAACCCGAAATTCAGCGAAACCACCGGTTATTCCCAGGCTGAGGTCATTGGCGCCAACCCCCGCATTCTCAAATCCGGCCGGACCTCGCGCGAGCAGTACAAGCGGCTGTGGCAAACCATCACCGGTGGCGGCGAATGGCACGGCGAATTCCGCAACCGGCACAAGGACGGCACGCTGTATTGGGAATCGGCCACGATTGCCCCGATCCGCGACGACCAGGGCATCGTCACTCATTTCGTCGCCATCAAGGAGGACATCACCCAGCGCAAGAGAACCGAGGCGGCGCTGCACGCCAGCGAGCTGAAATACCGTAGCGTGTTCGCGACCGTCGGCGACGCTTTATTTCTGATAAACAATCAGGACGGGCGCATCCTGTCAGTCAATCCGGCGGCATGCAAACTGTACGGCTACACCCGGGAAGAATTTCTGGCCCTGCGCGATGCCGATCTACCCGCCAACACCAACACCAGCGCCAGTGGTAATGTCGAAGAATTGTCGCAGCTAACCTCCTCAAGGCGCTTCACCGATCAGGCGCACCGGCGCAAGGACGGCTCCGTTTTCCCTGCGGATCTGTTTGTCCGTCATTTTATCCACAGAGGACATAAAATCACCGTCGCGGCCATCCGCGACATGACGCCGCAGAAGCTGGCGGAGCGCAAGATTATTCGTTTGGGTCACTTTTACGCTGCCCTGAGCCGGACCAGCGCCGCCATCATCCGCCATGCCGAACCCCAGGAGCTATTCCAGCAGATCTGCCAAATCGTCATCGACCTGGAGCAAATACAGGTGGTGTGGATCGGCTTCGTCAACCCGGAAAGCGGCTGGTTTCAACTGGCGGCGCACGCTGGGATGGCCCCCGAATATCTGCATTATCTAACCGACGCCCCCATCTCCAGCGACCCCAGCCTGCCGGCAGGCTGGAGCCCGGCCGGCCGAGCGCTGCGGCAAGGGACTCCGGAGGTCGATAACGATTTCCAGGACGATTGCAATCCCTCCGCATGGCGGCAGACAGCCCATGCGCTGAGTATTCAGTCGGGGGCCGCTTTTCCGCTGCGGCGCGGCGGCCCGACGGTCGGCTGCCTGTGCGCCTACGCGGACGAGCGCCACTTCTTCGACGCCGACATCACCGGCCTGCTGGCCAGCCTGGCCGGGGAGCTGTCCTTCGCGCTGGACCTGTTCGACCACGAAGCGCAGCGCAAGATCGCCACCGAGCGCATCCATCACCTGGCCACCCATGATCCGTTGACCGGACTGCCCAATCGCGCCCTGCTGATCGACCGCCTGACCCAGGCGATTCACGGCGCCCACCGTCGGCAGGATTATGTCGGCGTCCTGTTCCTGGATCTCGACCGATTCAAGACCATCAACGACTCGCTGGGCCACGGCATCGGTGACCAGTTGCTGCAAGCGGTCACCGAACGATTGCATGGATGCGTCCGACAAGAGGATACCTTGGCCCGACAGGGGGGCGACGAATTCATCCTGGTGCTGCCGGGGATCACCGAGCCGGCCGCCGCCGGCCGAGTCGCCGAACACCTGCTGCACGCATTGCGCGCGCCGTTTGCCCTGAACGAGCATCTGCTGCACATCAACGCCAGCATCGGCATCAGCATCTATCCGGTGGACGCCGCCGACCCGCCGACCCTGATCCGTTTCGCCGACAGCGCCATGTATCAGGCCAAGGAAGCGGGCCGCGCCAACTACGTCTTCTTTACCTCCGAACTCAATGTCCGGGTATCGGAACTGTTTACCTTGGGCAACGAGCTGCGGCACGCCCTGGAGCGGGAAGAGTTCGTACTGCACTACCAGCCGCAGGTCGACCTCAACACTCAGCGACTGATCGGCGCGGAAGCACTGATCCGCTGGCAACACCCCAAGCGCGGCCTGATACCGCCAATCACCTTCATTCCGATTGCCGAGGAAACCGGATTGATCGATGCCATCGGCGAATGGACTCTGCGAACCGCCTGCGCACAAAACCGCTGCTGGCAGGATGCCGGACTACCGACCGTGCCGGTCGCCGTCAACCTGTCCGCCAAGCAATGGCTGCAACCGCATTTGGAAAATCAGGTGATCAACGCCCTGCAAGCCGCTGGTCTGGCACCTCAGTGGCTGGAACTGGAGATCACCGAAAGTCTGCTGATGCGCGACACCGAGAAAATGATCGAAACCATGCGCCGGCTGCAAATGAGCGGAGTGCAGTTCGCCGTGGACGATTTCGGTATCGGCTATTCCAGCCTGAGCTATCTCAAGCGCTTTCCGGTCAACCGGCTCAAAATCGATCAGTCCTTCGTCCGGGACATCCCCGCCGATCCCGACGATACCGCTATTGTCACCGCGATCATTCAGATGGGCAAAAGCCTGCGCTTGAACGTGGTGGCCGAAGGCGTCGAAAACACCGAGCAATTGAATTTCCTGCGTGAAAGCGGCTGCAACGCCGCGCAGGGTTACTATTTCAGCAAGCCGTTACCCGCCGAGGTTTTCATCGATTACTGCAAGGGTTTGTCGGAGTGATCCGGTACTGCTTCTTCCCCGACGAACCCCGTTGTACCGATTTTTGCCCGACACCCCCACGCTCCGTCACTCGACCATCCAGCCACCGGGCCACGACCCTGGCTAGGGTTCCTTCATCGCCTCGGCGAAGCGGACGCGAATGCGCTCCACCCGCCCGCGATTCACACCGAAGTCGTAATAGCCGATCCGCGCGGCCGAGCGCACTTGAATGAAACCCGGTGGATCAAACAGGAATTCCACATCGTCCACGAAACCGAAGACCGCCGAACGGCACTGGGCATGGATGTAGTTTTCATCGGCCTGGACAATTTCGGTTCGCTCCATGCCGTCGAGCACTGCCAGCAGTTGGGCGCGTGCCCGTGCCCGCTCGCTTTCGTAGCGCAGAGGGTGGACCCATTGATGTTCGTTCGCCGCCTGCGACGACACACAGTTGGGCGAATCGGGACACAGCGCCAACTGGCCTTGGTTCACGCCTAAACTCATGGGTGGTTGCCCTCCCGAACAGCCACCGACGATCAGGATCGCGATGACCGCCAACCCGCCTTTCCATTGTTTCATTCGCATAGGTGATTCCTCGTTGGATCGTTCCGCATTTTGACCGCGCCGGAAGGCGAACGCCCGTATTCCTGGCGGACCGTTGTTTGGAGAAACCGGTTCAGCTACCTTTACCCAGTAAGTCCTTACCGAAATTTGCCGCCCAACGCCATGACCGCACCTTCGTCAGACCTGCAAACTCTCGAAGATCTCACCTTCCGGGTTCTCTACCGGGGTGCGTTCGCCCTGCTGGAGGTTCATCTCCGACCCGGCCAGACTATCAAGGCTCAGTCCGACGCCATGGTGGCCATGGACCCCACCATCGACGTGGAAGGCCGGATGGAAGGTGGCCTGCTCGGCGGGCTCGGGCGCATGTTCAGCGGAGAAAGCCTGTTCTTTCAGACGCTCAGGGCAGCCCGTGGCGCCGGTGTGGCCCATCTCGCACCCGCCCAGCCGGGGGATCTGCTGCCGGTTCGCCTCGATGGCCACCAAGCCTACATCCTGCAAAAGGATGGGTTTCTGGCGGCCAGTGAAGGCGTCAATATCTCCACCACCGCCCAAAATCTCACTCGGGGGCTTTTCAGCGGCGAAGGCTTCTTTGTGCTCAAAGCCAGCGGCCGGGGCATGCTCTTCGCCGAAAGCTACGGCGCCATCCATGAACTCGACGTGCCCGCCGGCCAGGAAATGATCGTTGACAACGGCCATCTGGTCGCCTGGCCCGAAGCGATGCAGTACAAGATCGAAAAGGCCAGCGCGGGCTGGATTTCCAGCTTCACGTCCGGCGAAGGCGTCGTGTGCCGTTTCCGGGGACCCGGTAAAATCTATATCCAAAGCCGCAATCCGGCCGCTTTCGGCGCGTGGGTGCGCCCGCTCCTGCCGTCCAACCGCAGGGGCTGAGCGGATGGCGAGGCCACTCCAGCCGGGCGCCAACCTGCCCCTGCCCAGCGGCGCCGGGATTCGGATCAGCATCGGCTGGGAACCCGAACGCCCCGGCGGTCACGAGGCCGATGCCAGCGCCTTTATCCTGCGCAAGGGCGATCAAGTGGGCGGGGACGCGGATTTCGTGTTTTACAACAACCCGTGCTCGGCCTGTGGTTCCCTCAAGCTGAGCCAGGGCACCGAACCGGAGCGCCAGATATTTCACATCCAGCTCGGCGACCTGCCGGGCGATGTAGCCAAAATCGCCATCTGTCTGACGCTGCACGGTCAGGGCTCTTTTGCCCAGGCCCGTCGGATCGATCTCCGAGTCTTCGATGCAGCACGGACCGAACTGATGAGTTTCAGCCCACCCACCGCTGGCATGAGCGAGGCGGCGCTGATTCTCGGCGAGGTCTACCGGCGCAACGATCAGTGGAAGTTTCGCGCGGTGGGCCAGGGCTTCGCCGGCGGTCTGGGGCCGCTGGCCACCTACTTCGGGGTGGATATCGGCGAGGAGTCGCCCACCGCTCCGCCACCACCGGTATCGAGCGCCACCGCCGCGCAAGCCGTGCCCGTCTCCATCGGAAAAGCACCTGCCACCGGGGCCTTGCCCACCGGGAGCATCGTCCGCCATTCCGCCACCGCCGATCTCGATTACGAGATTCTGTATCCGGGCGTTTACGCGCTGGCTCGCGTCGATCTGCCACGCGGCCGTCACTTGAAAGCCCAATCCGACGCCATGGTGGCCATGGCGCCGACGATCGACGTCGAGGGCCGAATGGAAGGCGGGTTGTTGGGGGGGCTCGGCCGGCTGATGAGCGGCGAGAGCTTTTTCCTGCAAACCCTGACAGCGGCGCGCGGTCCGGGCGCGGTGCTCCTCGCTCCGGCTTCGCCCGGCGATGTGGCCACGCTGGAGCTGCAACCCGGCGATGGGTATGTCATTCAAAAGGACGGCTTTCTGGCGTGCAGCGAGGAGGTCCAGGTCAGCACTCAGGTGCAAAATCTCGCGCGCGGGC
>JBATDL010000111.1:0-2078 GCA_049663445.1 Candidatus Competibacter sp. | reverse complement strand
GGGTTGGTCGCTGGGTGGGTTGGTCGCGCAACAGGTGGCGCTGGCTGCCCCGGAGCGGGTCAGTCGGTTGGTGCTGGTCAACAGCACGCCCTGTTTCGTGCAGCGGCCCGACTGGCCGCACGGCATTGCTCAGCCGGTACTGCGCCGCTTTGCGGAGGAGTTGCGGCAGGATTACCGCGCCGTGCTCAAGCGCTTCATCGCCTTGGAGGTGCATGGTAGCGAGCATGCCACCGCTCAACTGCACCGGCTCAAGGCCATGCTGTTCCAGCACGGGCAGCCGGACGTGGCGGCGCTGGAGGATGGTTTGGCGACCCTGGAGGCCAGTGACCTGCGCGCCGAGTTGCCACGCATCGCCTGCCCGACCCTGCTGTTGATGGGGCAGCGCGACCAGTTGGTGCCGGCGGCGGCCGGCGAAGCCATGCGGGATGTGCTGTCGGATGCGCACCTGCATATCTTTCCCCGCGCCGGCCATGCGCCGTTTTTTTCACACTTGCCGGAATTCGTGGCCGAATTGCGAGCGTTTCTCGATGCATGAACCTTCCGATAGCCCCTTTACACTCGACCGAAAGCGGCTACGCCGGGCATTCGAGCGGGCGATGCCCGGCTACGACCAAGCTGCCTTCCTGCAACGCGAGATCGGTGGCCGACTGCTGGAACGGCTGGATCTGATCAAACTCAAGCCTGAATCGATCATTGATGTCGGCTGTGGAACCGGGGCGATTACGGCGGCGCTGCTGAAGAAATATCGCAAGGCTCGAGTGATTGGGTTGGAACTGGCGCCGGCCATGGTGGCCGCCGCCCGCAAGCGCGCGCCCTGGCTGCGCACCTTGCACGGAGTCGTCGGGGAAGCCGAGGCGCTGCCGTTGGCCACCGCCAGTTGCGATCTGATTTTTTCCAACCTCGCCCTGCAGTGGGCGCTGGATTTGGACCGGGTGTTTGCCGAGTTTCAGCGGGTGCTCAAGCCGGGCGGCGTGCTGCTGTTCAGCACGTTGGGTCCCGATACTTTGCTCGAATTGCGCCGCAGTTGGGCGGCGGCCGACGCTTATCATCACGTTAACGCTTTTTTCGACATGCACGACATCGGCGACGCCCTGATGCGGACTCGTCTGGCTGAACCGGTGATGGACACTGAGCGACTGACGCTTACCTATCGGGATGTGGATGGGCTGATAGGCGACCTTAGGGCGCTTGGCGCCGGCAATGTGACCGCCGGCCGTTCCCGCGAGCTGACGGGTAGGGGGCGGATGCGGGTCATGCGGGAGACCTATGAACGGTACCGCCGTCCCGATGGTTTGCTGCCGGTCACCTGCGAGGTGGTCTATGGCCATGCCTGGGGGCCGCTTTCCAGTCTGTCGCGCTCCCGAAGGGCGGGTCCGGCGGTTTTCCCGCTATCGCAATTGCGCCACCGTGGCTGGGAAGAAGACTGAGCCCAAATTTCGCCGCCTTTGCATCAAGCTGCAAGGTGCAAATCCCTAGTTTTTGGCAAGGGTATTGACAAGAGTCGCATATCCCGTTACTTGTTAATAAGGCAAGGCAAAGCGGGGGAATTCCCGGATTATGGTCGCGGTCGAGAGCGGGACAACAGAGTGTCAATACTGTTATGTGCTTCGCCCCAACCGGTCGCTGTCGTGGCGGCAAAATCTGGGGGTGTTCGGCGGTTTGTGCCTGGTGACCCTGATGCTGGTGGCTCCTCTGGTCGCCATGGGGTTCTGGCTGGTGTTGCCGTTCGCCGGTCTGGAACTGCTGGCGGTGGGGATCGGGCTGTACTACGTGACCTGTCGCTGTCATGAATGCGAAGTGATCTGCGTTGCGGCGGACAGCATCCGGATCGAACGGGGGCGGCGACGTCCCCAGCAGAGCTGGGTGCTGACCCGGCATTGGGCGCGGGTAGTGCTGACGGATTGTCCCCGGCGCTGGTATCCGAGCCGCTTGCAGATCCGTGCCCAAGGTCGGGTTGTCGAGGTTGGTCGTTTTCTGATCGAAGAAGAACGGTGCGAGTTGGCTCGGGAACTGACCCGTTGCCTTCGCGCCAATCCATAAATCTCTCTACCTTTTGATACGGTCGGCGTCAATCCGGC
>JBATDL010000110.1:0-3027 GCA_049663445.1 Candidatus Competibacter sp. | reverse complement strand
GCCCAGACCCGGCTGGCCTCCTGCGCGGTGGCGGTGCTGTTCGCCGAAGCGCAGCGCAAGGGCGCGGCCCTGCTCAAGGCCAGTGGAGTTTAAGCACTCTGCCTGGATTTTTTGCGCGCGGCGAGAGGAAGGACAGCCATCGGGTTGGTCAGCCCTTTAGCCACTGGCGGCCGGTGGCGGCGGCGACCACTGATACAGCCAGGTCTCGCTCAATGCCCCGTCGGCGCCGCTCAGGTAGCAACGCAGATCCACCGGTTCGCGGCCGCCGGCCACCAGATCGAAATGGCAGCGCCACAGCTTCGATTCCGCGACCGGTTTGACGACCGCGTCGCGGATTTCCCCGCGCGAGGCGGCAACGACCGCTTGCGGCTGGGCGTCCTTGGGCAGATTATCGAGTGGCCCGCCCTGGAAGTCGATCACGAACTTGCGCATCGGTTCGGTGAGTGTCTGGCCGGGCATTCCACCCTTGCCCAGCCGGGTGGCGACGACCTCCGCGACTGTGGGTCGGACCGGCGGTTGCGCGCCCCAGTACAGGCGGTAGCTGAAGCCGATCTCCCGACCGGGCTGCGCGGGTTCCGCCGGATTCCAGAACGCCACGATGTTGTCCAGGGTTTCGTCGGCGGTCGGCAGTTCGACCAGTTGCACCATGCCCCGGCCCCAGCTTCCCAGCGGCTCCACCCACAGCGACGGGCGCTTGTGGTAGAAGGAGACATCGTCCTGGTAGTGATCGGGATTCCGGTCGCGTTGCAACAGACCGAAGCCGCGCGGGTTGTCGTCCAGGAAGGAATTAACCCGGAGATAGTGCGGGTTGAGGATCGGCCGCCAGATCCATTCGCCCGTGCCGGTCCATAGCGCCAATCCGTCCGAATCGTGAATCTCCGGACGGTAATCGTCGGCCACCCGCCGGTCGTTTTCGCCGCACTGGAACATTGAGGTCATCGGCGCGATGCCCAGGCGTTCGATCGGGCGGCGGGGGAACAGCCGGGTTTCGACCTGCATGGTCGTGGTGTCGCCCGGTTCGACCACGAAGGTGTAAGCGCCGGTGATGCTGGGGCTGTCGAGCAGGGCGTGAATCGTCAAGGTCTTGGCATCCGCCGCCGGCCGCTCCAGCCAGAATGCCCGAAACTCGGGGAATTCCTCCGGGTGCTCCATGCCGGTGTCGATGGCCAAGCCACGGGCGGACAGGCCGTATTGCTTGCTGGCACCGACCGCGCGGAAGTAGCTGGCGCCGAGGAAGGAGAACATGTCGCGGTCCCAGTCGGCGCGACTGTTGATACGGAAGCCGGCGAAGCCGAGGTCGCCGACCTGATCCGGGATTTTGTCCTGGACGCGCGGGCCGTACTTGAACATGTCCGGCGAGAAGATGATCGGCCGGGCCTGACCGGCGGCGACTTCGTACAGGGCAACGGGATGGTGGAAATACAGTCCCAAGTGGAAGAATCGTGCCTGGAACGGCAATTCGCCGCCAGCCCACAGGCCGTGATCGATGCGGAAGTTATTGAGGGATTGGTAGTCGTCCCAGTTCATGGCCGTCAGCCACGGCGGCCGGGCGTCGCTGGGAGTGGTATACGGTTCCCGCGCCAACTGTCGGGCGGTTTCCCGTAACCAATCTGGGCTGAACGCTTGTCCGTCGGTTGAGAGGAGGCCTGTCGTGGCGGCGCGAACGAAGGAAACCGGTAGCATTCCGCAGGCAGCCAGTTGCAGCAACCGCGTCAATAACTCCCGTCGTGTCATGGCTGTCGTCGCAACCCGTCGTTGTTGTTGTGGGAGCGGGAATTATAGCGCAGCGGCCGGTTTTGCATGGGTCCACGCAAGTCGTGCCGTTGCCACACACTCGGCGACTGGATAGACGGCTGGCTTTGGAGCGCGTTGCGCCAAGGAGCCGCTTTGCTACACTGAAAATGCGCACTGTCTCCGCTTCATCCATCCATTCTCACTACCGTTTGCTGGAGTTCCCCATGGCCATCCATCGAGCCCCCGGACCCATCGGTATTTCCGCGCCCACGCCAGACTCCACCCCATCCGGCAGCCGTACCGGCTCTCCTCCCGGCTCCCTCGGCCTGGCGGATCGGGTGCAACCCCATGCGCCGAAACACCCGCCGAAGTCGGTTGCGGCAAAACCAGCCGCAAAGCAGCCCGCGTATACCATTCCGCAACTGCTCATGGTGGCGGGCATCCGCCACGAACCTTACACCAAGGCTCGGGGCGAGCGAATCTTCCTCACCGCCGCCCAGCAGCTGATCGGGACTTATGCCGACTTGAGAAGATTTCGGCAAGCCAGCATCGATTATGCCGGTTGGGAGGCACATCACATCGTTGAAGCGCAGGACTTGGAGCGCCTGAGCGTTCAGCAGCGATTTCCGCCCTACGAGCAACAAATCTGTGTGTTGCTACCCAAGGCCGCCCATACCAAACGGATCAACAGCGTCTTGCGGAAAGAGAATCCGAGCCACTTGCAGGCGGCGGCGGACGATTTGAAGGCGGCCTATCGAGACGCCTATTGGCTGATAGGCGATTACTGCGGGGGTGGCGAACGACGTGTCCGCGAGGAACTGGTCAAAATCGCGGACACCGTGTTTCTCTGGGCGGGCTTTTGATGCCGCCCCAAGCCGATGGGTCCGGCTCGCGACCGGCTTCCCCGCCGTATCCGGCTGCGAGCCAAGCTCGCGAACGCTGTGCCTGGTGCGGTGCCGATCCGTTGTACCTGGCCTATCACGACCACGAATGGGGCGTGCCGCTCCACGACGACCGCCGGCTGTTCGAACTGCTGGTGCTCGAAGGCGCGCAGGCCGGCCTCAACTGGCTGACCATCCTGCGCAAGCGCGAGGGCTACCGCCGGGCCTTCGACGGCTTCGACCCGGAACGGATCGCCCGCTATGACGACCGGGACACCGCCCGGCTACTGGCCGATCCCGGCATCGTGCGCAACCGCCTCAAGATCGCGGCGGCGGTCCGCAACGCTCAGGGCTTTCTGACGATTCAGGAACGGCACGGCGGGTTTGGAGCCTTCCTGTGGCGCTATGTCGG
>JBATDL010000109.1:0-4968 GCA_049663445.1 Candidatus Competibacter sp. | reverse complement strand
GCCGGCACCACGCGCGACAAGGTGCAGCAGACCATACAGATAGAGGGCGTGCCGCTGCACATCATCGACACCGCCGGTTTGCGCGACAGCGACGACCCGGTCGAACGGGAAGGCATCCGCCGCGCCTGGAACGAGATCGCCGCCGCTGACCGGATTCTGATGGTGGTGGATGATCGCCTGGGGCTGGCGGTTGAAGAGCGCGTGTTGCGGGAACGGTTACCGATCGACACGCCGCTGACGGTGCTTTACAACAAGATTGATCTGAGCGGCCGGCCGCCGATGGTTCGGGACGGTGAGTGGGGCAGCGAAATTTTGCTGTCGGCCAAGACCGAGGCGGGCCTGGATCTGCTGCACGAGCACCTCAAGACCTGCATGGGTTATCACGGTGGCGGGGAGGGGGCGTTCATGGCCCGCCGCCGCCATCTGGAGGCGCTGGCGCGGGCGGTGGCGGCCTTGGCTCGGGCGGTGGATCAGTTGGAGATTTATCGCGCCGGCGAACTGGTCGCCGAGGAGTTGCGCGAGGCCCAGAATGCACTCTCGGAAATTACCGGGGCGTTTAGGTCCGAGGATTTGCTGTCGCGGATTTTCAGCAGTTTTTGCATCGGAAAATAGCGAGACTTTCGAATAGCGCGGCAGCAGTCATGGGTGGTCTCAGGGAAAAGTCGGAATTGAGTCAGCGGGCACACGAGCCCTACCCTCTGCATAACTCACTCACGCATACACTCCTGTGTTCCGCTCGGGGTAGCTCTCGTACACATGCTCAAACACCGCCGAGCATTTCTGGTTGTACAACTCCGGGGTGTAGGCACGCGGCAGGCCGGTGTCGAGCGTGTCTTCGATGGTCAGCTTGAGCTGCGAGCGTGCCGTCGATTTCTGCCGCCAGTTCAGTACCAATAGCCCTTTCAGCCGGACCAGTAGCTCCCGCGCGACCTTCTTGACCTCGGCGCGCTCCTCGCCGGTCAGTTCTGGCGCGGGACGGGTCAGAATGTCGAAAATGACCAGCTCCTCTTCGGACAGGTTTTCGCGCACATGCCGTTGCTGCTCGTCGTTCAGGCTGTTGCTTAGCGCGAGAAGTTCGTTATACAGCGCCTCGATGGTGGCGCTGCCGGCGTTGTAGCTTTCGATCAGCGCCTCGAATTTCTCGGCGAAGTCGGCGCGGGTGCGGTTCAACTCGATCATCTTTTCCAGTTGGGCACGAATGGCGGCCTTGAGCACTTCGAGGTCGGTGTTTTTGTGCGTGGATTCCTTGAAGCGTTGCGCCAGCGCCTCGAAGTTGATCTTGGAGAGATCGAGTGCCGGCGGCCCCTGCTCGCGGATTTCATGGCCGGTGATGGATTCATCGAGCAGGGTGTTGATGCCGTTCATCACCTGCGAGATGTCCGGCGGATTCGGATTCAGCTTGGCGCGGATCGCCTCGACTAGAGTCGTCAGGCAGGCGACACGACCGGAGAATTCCAGCGCGGAAGGATCGGGCTTGACGGCGCGGTAGAGCGTGCTGACCAACCGCTCATGGACGAAGAAATCGCGGCGCAGCGGGTCGGGGGAGATCAGCGCGTTCATCGCGTCTTCAATGCGCTGCAAGCGTTCCAGGCTGCCGGCGGCGAGCGCCTCGATCTCGGCCAGCATCACGCCACGCGCGGCGCAGAAAGCCGTGGCATCGACCATCGCCTGGCGCAGTTCCGCCACCAGTTGCTGCTTGTCCTTGACCGGAGATTTCCCATCCTTGCCTGCGCCGTAGATCGCCAGCGCTTTTTCCAGCGAGGCGAAGACGTTAGCGTAATCGACAATGACGCCGCTGTGCTTGCCGGGGAAGACGCGGTTGGCGCGGGCGATGGTCTGCATCAGCGTGTGGTTGCGCATCGGCTTGTCGAGATACACGGTCGAGCAGCTCGGCGCGTCGAAGCCGGTCAGCCACATGGCGCAGACGAACACCAGGCGCAGCGGGTCGTCGCTGTCCTTGAATTTTTCGTCCAACCCCGGCTGGGATTCGTTCATGCGCTTGCGGTGCGGCTCGATGTCGAGGCCCAACTTCCGCATCTGCTGGATTTCGTTCTGCCCCGGCGAGACGATCACCGCCATATCGGTACTGGTCAGCACCTCCAGCCGCTGTTTCAGCTCGGCCCTGCGCAGGTCGCGCCGCGCCTGTTCGGGCGTCATGCCGCCGCCCGGCTGGTAATGCAGTTCGCCCAGTTCTTTCTGCACCCGTGCGGTTTCCGTCGCCCAATGCACCTTCACCTTGTCGTGCATGCGCAGCGCGGTGGCCTTGTCGATGGATACCACCATCGCCTTGCCGACAAAGCCACGCCCAAGAAAGTGCCGCACGATGTCCCGCGCCACGGTTTCCAGTCGGTCGTCGCGGGTGATCAGGTGGTATTGCCGCCCCAGCACCTGCTCCAGCTTGGCCTCCTGATCCGCGTCGAGGTCGGCGTCTTCGATCAGGCGGTAGATATCTTCGTTCAGGTCGGGATTGACGAGCTGCAACTCCGGCGTGCGGTTCTCGTAGAACAAGGGCACGGTGGCGCCGTCTTCGACGGACTGCTGGAAGTCGTAGATCGAGACGTAGTCGCCGAACACTTCCCTGGTGCGCTCCTCGCCGGCAATCAGCGGCGTACCGGTGAAGGCGAGAAACATCGCCTTGGGCAGCGCGGCACGCATATTGAGCGCCAAGGTATCGTACTGGCTGCGATGCGCCTCGTCGGTCAGCACGATCACATCGGAGCGGTCGCACAGCAATTCCGGCGTCTGGAACTTGTGCACCAGCGTGAAAACGTAGCGGTGGTTGCCGCGCAGCAGTTCGCGGAGGTGGGCGCCGCTGGCGGCGTGGCATTCGTCGCCCTCGGCCTCGCTGACCGCGCCAGTGGTTTTGAAGGTTTTGGCGATCTGTTCGTCCAGTTCTACGCGGTCGGTGACGACCACAAACGTCCAGTTGCCGGCCAGCTTGCGCAGCACCTTCTGCGCAAAGAACACCATCGAGAAGCTCTTGCCGCTGCCTTGCGTCTGCCAGAACACGCCGCCGCGCCCGTGGCCCAGTGTGCAAGCTTCGAGCATTGAGGCGATGGCGTTGTTGACGCCGAGAACCTGGTGGTTCTGGCCGAGAATCTTGACCAGCCCGGCCTTGTGCTCGGAAAACAGGGTGAAGTTCTCGACCAGATCGAGCAAGCGGGTGCGGTCGCAGCTGCCGCGCAGCATCACTTCCAGCGAGACACGGCGCGGTTCGTCTTCGCGCTCGATACGCTTCCACTCGAAGAAGCGGCCCCAGTCGGCGGTGAGCGAGCCGACGCGGCTGTCGGCGCCGTTGCTGGCGATGAGAAGGGCGTTGCTCCAGAACAGCGCCGGAATCTGTTGCTTGTAGTGGGTGAGGTTTTCGTCGAAGGCGGTGCGTGCCGGCACGCCGGGCTTTTTGAGTTCGATCACCACCCAGGGCAGGCCGTTGACGAAGCCCACCAGATCGGGCCGGCAGGTGTAGAGGTTGCCGGTCACACTGAACTGGCTGACCAGCAGGAAGTCGTTATTCTCCGGGTGCTCCCAATCGACCACGCGCAGGCGTTCGGTCTTCTGACCGCCGTGTTCGTGGTCGGGCACGGACACCGTGATGCCTTCCTTGAGCAGCCGATAGATCTCGCGGCTAGCCGCCTCCAGGCTCATCGCCGAACGGTCGCGGGTCAGTTCATCGACGGCGTTGCTGATCGCCTCCGGCGGCAGCGCGGGGTTGAACTTGCACAGCGCGGTGCGCAGGCGTTGCACCAACGCCACCTCGCCCTTGGTTTCTCGCCCCAGCGTGCCATCCACACCAAAGGTTTCCTCCAGCGCCGACACTGTTTGCCAGCCAAGCGCGGCAAACAGCCCGATGGCGGGCTGCTCAACGAGCTGGTCTTCGGTGTAGGCGTAGGCGGTCATGGCAAGGAAAGTCCGGCCATCTCGCGCAGCTTGGCTTGAAGCTCGGGCAGGCGTTCCTGACTTGCCGCATCGCCCGGCAAATGGCCCGGCAGCGCATCAATGAACGCAGGCTGCGCCAGCAGTCCCCGAAAGCGTTCAACTAAATAGCCCCTGAGTTCGGATGGGCTGGCTCGGCACTCTTCCAGAAGCGCATCGCGGCCATCGACCACCGCCAGCAGGTCGCCGAGGTCGTGGCTGAACAGGAAGTCGCCTTGGCCGCGTCCATCAAACGCTTCCAGCTTGGTGGCCAGAAACACCGGCGCCGCGATCAGGCGGATGAGGCGGCCGCTGGGCAGCGCGACCGCAACGGCTGTTTGCAAGGCCAGCGGATACCAGCGGTTGGCAAAGCCGAGAATTTCTTCCAGCGTCGGCATCACATCGACCACTATCGCCCCCACTCGCCAGCGACAGATGGGCGCGTTCGGGCGCATATCTTGAACAAAACCGCGAGCACGCAGCACCTTTTCGACACGATGGTAGTCGGCGAGCATAAGGGCCTCGCAGATCAGATCCACGTCCTCGGTGGGTCGTATTGCCGGCATCGCCGGATCGGTGATCAGCAAGCCGGCCACCGCGCCGCCAACAAAAACCAGTTGCTCGCGCAAATCATCACCCAGGTGCTCGGCGACGATCTCCAGCAGGGCCACGTTGGGATCATTGGCGTTCATGGTTGCAAGCGTTTTTCCAGAAGTTCGAGCGCCAGTGTGCGTTCGCGGGCACTGCCGCCGCGCACCGCATCGAACAGCACCAGCAGTTCGTACAGCGCTGGGTTGCGCCCGGCCGCCTCGGGTACGCTCGGGTAGAGCGGATAAAGCGCAACCCCGCGCACCGTGCCGTTCTTGTGCGGCCACACTGGCAGTGGGTCGGTGCCTGGCACGATCAAGTCTTTCAAGGGTGGCGCCGCGTAGCCGGTCGGCAGGCCACGCGTCAGGCTGCCACGGACGGCCGGGAAGCAGTAGCGCGCGCCGTGTTGAACGAACAGGCGCAACGCGGCGAGGATCACCGTCGCCTTGCCGCCCGTGTCCTTGTGGG
>JBATDL010000108.1:0-6893 GCA_049663445.1 Candidatus Competibacter sp. | reverse complement strand
ACGCTGGACCTCACCGTCGGGACGCAGCCATTCGGCCTCATCGGCGGAAAAAAACCGGAAAAAACAGAGCGGGGCGGGCACGTCGTCTTAATCCTGGTTGCCGAAACCGTGCCGCAGGACACGGACGCCGACTTTATCGCGATATAACATACTGTATAGCATCGCGCGCCCGTCGCCCACCCGCGCCTCGGCCCGTAATAGAAAGTACTGGCTGTCGACGCTGATCTGGGCTTTCAATTCGGCGTTCACGGTCAGCTTGGCCGCGTTCAGGAATTTGTCCACGTTGTCATAGCCCTCGGCGGGCCGGGTTTCCAACAGGCGCTCCAGCTCCTTCGTATCCACACCGTCGTCGCTCAGTGCCGCCAGCACCGGCACCGACGCGGTGTTGACATTCAGCGCGGTGCCCGGCGGCAGGGTGCAGACATACGGTGCCAGCTTGTCGTAGATTTCCTGGTCCACGCCCTTGACCAGCCGCAGTTCCGAGAGGTGGGTAAAGGGCCGGTTGGCGGCCAGATACGCCGGATCCAGCACCATGTAATCGCTGTCTTCGGCCCCGTTCGGAAACAGCGGGTCCGCATTGGGATCAATCCAGTCGGTGATTGCCTGGGCCAGCGCCGGTTTTAATTCAAGGCTTTCCAATAAGCGTTGCAGCACTTGCATCTGAGGCTGGTTGAGCCCTTCCTGTTTGGATTGCGGCTGGTCGGGGGCGGAGTCGTTGGGTGGTTTGGGTTCGACCGGTGATGGGTTCGAAGTGGCGATGCCCGTCGCTGTTTGCAACCCCGTTTCCTGTTTCTTACCGTCTTTGGCGGGGCGGTTCCCATTGTTTTCATTGCGTTCAGGTCGCTGTTTGCCCGGCGCCGTCCGCCACAGATTATTGAGATTGAAACAGCCTTGCAGGTCGGTGATCCGGCCGGAAAGCTCGCCGCCCTCGACCGGCGGCAGTGGCGGCAGGTTGGCCCATTCTTCGCCGGGATGGTCGACCTCATTTTTCTGGCGGTCGCGCGCCAGGATGACCGCTGCCCACTGTTCGAGGCCGAGCGTGTACAGGCGAGCCTGCTGCTGATGCAGGAGCACGGCGCTACGGCGGATCGCTAGTTGCTGCAAAGTAGCCAAACTGATGGCGGTGACACTGGCGAGGAAGACGATCAGCAGCACGGTGATCAGGGCGACGCCGGCCTGACGATGAATGGCGCTCACGGCGAATTCCAGCGGCGCGGGCGACCGCACGCCGGGATCAGCCGGCCAAGGGGAACAACCGGGTGATTTCACCCCAGTCCTCCAGCGTCAGGCTCACTTCCAGCGCCCGAGGCAATGCGGCGGAGTCGCGTCGTTCGGCTTCGTCACCGGCGGCGGGCGGCGGCCAGTCGTTTTGCCAAGCGTCGTCCGCATCCAGAAACCTCACCTTGAATTCCCTCACCCGATCCAGTAACAGCGTTTCGCGTGGTTCGATCAGACCACCTCGGTCCAACACCTGCCAGTGCAGCCGCCATAGCCGGCCCTCCCGCAGTCGATACGCGACCCGCTGCAGGGTCGCGCGCGGCTGGCCGAGTGGGTTGTCCCAACCGGCGCGAGTCAGGGTCAGGGCGTCGCTGGCCAACGCCCCGCCGCGCAGGGCAGGCTGTGGGTCACCGTATTCGTCGCGGATACCGCGCGCCAGGGTTTGTTCGACGTCCTGTTCCAGCCGGTAAACCGCCATTTGAACCGCCGCCAGCCGGCGGCTTTGCTCCTCCACAGCGGCGCGGGTAAACAATACGCTGCGCAGGCCACTGTAGGCGGCAGTGGCCATGATGGCGAACACCGCCAGGGCGACCAACAGTTCCAGCAGGGTAAAGCCGCGCGTTGCGATCTTCATGATGGAGTAGCCGTCTTTGGCGATGCGGGCGAGGGGGGTGCACGCTTGGGGGTTTGCCCCTCGGGCTGGGTTTGATCTGCCGCAGGTTTCTCCGGTGGTCGGCCTTTGAACGCTACCAGTTTGCCAAGGATTGGCCCGCCTTCGCCGGCCCACACCGTGACTTCAAGGCGGCGCATGTCGGGGTCGTCGGTTTTATCGAAGCGAGCTTCCCAGCGCCAGGCGCGGTTGGCAAGTTCGGCCTCGCCCTTGCGCGAGGCTTTATCGGGCCAGTTGGCACGGTCGAGCAACAATTCATTGATCTTATTGAGGGCGACCCAGCTAGCGAAGGTTTGATCGCGCAGGGCGCCGACGGTGTTGACGCTCTGGGTAGTCGCGCCGATCAGCGCGCTCATGGCGATGGCCAGTACCGCCAGAGCCACCAGCACTTCCAGCAGAGTGAACCCGGCCGCGTGGTGCTTCATCGTTCCACCGTGCCCGCCGTCAGCCGGCCCAGGGTGTCGCCAGCGACCCGGTACATGGGTGCATCCAGCCCTCGGTCGTCGGTGAATCCGAATACCGCGACGAATTCGGTGGCCTCGCCGCTGGCCAGCAGCAGTACCTGCGGCAGTCGGCCTGCGGCGGCGAGTTCCGCCGGTCGGCCGTCGACCCATAGACCCAGAGCGATATCCTCGGGCAACGCGCGCCGGACCAGCGTGGTCGTGGCGGCTGGCGGCTGCCATTCGCCCTGTTCGTTCAGGCTCAGAATCGCGTAGCCGGTGCGGGTGAAGCGAATGCCCCGCAACTCGCCGCGCAGAATGGCCTCCTGCTGGTGCAGTTCCATCAGCGCCGCCAGCCGTTGCCCCTCTTCCGCCAGTCGTTCCTGCGGCCCACCGCCCACTGACAGCAGGGCAAAACTGGTCATGATGCCGATCAGCAACATCACGACCATGACTTCCAGCAGGGTGAAACCGCGTGGCGGCGCGCTCATCGGCACGGTCATCATCGCAACACTTCGGAGGTCCGCCGCCCGGTTGAGAACCAATGCCTACTCGTCCAGGTTCCAGTTGCCGATGTCGGCGTCCACACCCTCGCCACCCGGTTGAGCATCGGCGCCGAGCGAGTAGATGTCGAGGCCGCCGTGCTGGCCGGGACTGAGGTATTGATAGGGTTTGCCCCAGGGGTCTTTAGGCAGCTTGTCCAGATAGCCGCCTTCCTGCCAGTGTGCCGCCTCGGCCGGTTTTTGCACCAATGCCTCCAGCCCCTGTTCAGTGGTCGGGTAGCGGAAATTATGCAACCGATACAGGTCGAGCTGATTCTTGATCACCCGGATGTCCTGCTTGGCCTTGACTATTCGGGCTTTGTCGGGGTTATCCATGATGCGAGGTACCACCACAGCGGCCAGAATGCTGAGAATCACCACCACGACCATGACTTCGATGAGGGTGAAGCCGCGCCGGCGGGTGGGCCGGTCTTGCCGCTGGAGGCGGCGGGCTGCAAGTACGGTTGCGAGCATTGGGTCTCCCCGAAATCCAGTCCTGGTGTTGGCCGGCGGGCGCATCAGGCGCGGCCCAACCGGTAAAGGGCGATTTCACCCAGCAGGTTGGGCCACAATCGCGGTCCCAGCCGGGGTTGGTGGGCGTGGTCCAGTACCATGCGCTGCAAGATGTCAATATGCTTGTTCCGACACAATGCCTCGAAATCACGGATGGTAAACAGATGCACGTTGGGCGTGTCGTACCATTGATAAGGCAAGGTCTTACCCACTGGCATCAAGCCCTGCAGGGCGACCTGCAACCGGCCGCGCCAGAAGCCGAAATTGGGAAAGGTCACGATACTCTGTCGGCCCACCCGCAGCATTTCGTCCAACAGCCGTTCGGTGTGCCGGACTGCCTGCAGGGTTTGGGTCATGATCACATAGTCGAAGCTGCCGTCGCCGAAATCCTCCAGGCCCGCTTCCAGGTCGGCGTGAATCACGTTCACCCCCGCCTGAATGCATTTGACAATGTTGGCGCTGTCGATTTCCAGGCCGTAGCCGCTGACCTGCCGGCGCTCGTGCAGATAGGCCAGCAGCGCGCCGTCGCCGCAACCCAAATCCAGCACGCGCGCGCCGGGACGGATCCATTCGCTGATCAGTTCCAGTTCAGGCCGCATGGGCGTTCGCCTCGGCTGCGACGGGAGCGCTCGGGGAGATGGAGGGGGAGGATTCGCGGTCCCGGTCGTTCACCTCGCGGGCGACCCGGCTCAGGTAACCACGCAGTGCTGCGTGATATAGCGGAATCGGCATCAAAAAAGCGTCGTGGCCATACTCCGAGGAGATTTCGCTGTAGCTGACCTCGCGGCCGGCCCGGACCAGCGCTCGCACGATCTCGCGCGAGCGGGCCGGCGCGAACCGCCAGTCACTGGTGAAAGAGATCACCAGAAAGCGCGCTTGTGTTCGATGGAAAGCCGCCGACAGATCCTGATCGAAATCCGCCGCCGGATCGAAATAGTCCAGCGTTTTGGTCATCAATAGATAAGTGTTGGCGTCGAAGCGGTCGACGAAAGCCTTGCCCTGATGGCGCAGATAGCTTTCCACTTGGAATTCGGTGTCGAAATTGAAGTTGGGCGTGCCTTCCCGTAACTCACGGCCGAACTTGGCGCGCATGCCTTCGTCGGACAGATAGGTGATATGGCCAAGCATCCGGGCGATCATCAGCCCTCGGCGCGGCACCACCCCGAATTCGTAGTAGTGGCCGTGATGGAAATCAGGATCGGAGATGATCGCCTGGCGCGCCACTTCGTTGAAGGCGATGTTCTGCGCCGACAACCGTGGCGCGGCGGCGATGATTAGCACATGGCGTACCCGGTCGGGATAGGTGATCCCCCACTGCATGGCCTGCATCCCGCCCAGGCTGCCGCCGATCACCGCCGCCCATCGTCGGATGCCGAGCCGGTCGGCCAGCCGCGCCTGACTGCGCACCCAGTCCTTGACGGTGACGATGGGAAAATCCGGGCCGTAGGGTTTACGGTTCTCCGGGTTGATCGAGGTGGGACCGGTGGAGCCCTTGCAACCCCCTAGGTTGTTGCAGCACACCACAAAGAACTCCCGGGTATCGAACGGCTTGCCGGGGCCGATGCCGTTGTCCCACCAGCCCGGCTTATTCGGATCGGCACCCTCGTGGCAGCCGGCGGCGTGATGGTCGCTGGAAAGGGCGTGGCAAATCAGCACGGCGTTGCTGTGGTTGGCGTTCAGCGTACCGTAGGTTTCATAGACGAGTTCGTATTCCGCCAGGGACCGGCCGCAATCCAGGGCCAGCGGTTTTTCGAACTGGAGGGTCTGGGGGATGACCAGACCGACGGAATCCGGGGGGAAGTGGTGCGGCATAAGCTCCTGACCGTCGCGGTGATGTCCTTGGGGGGCGTGTCGATGCAAAAAACAAGTCTAATCGGCTCGGAGTTTGGCGGCAACCGGGCGCGGGTGGCAGAAGTCGAACAGCGCTTCTCAGGCTGGATGGTTTCCGGATGCTTCTGCTTCTTCGCGGCTTGATGCCAGACAGGCTTCCGGATGACCGGCGCAACAATTCTCGGTCAGGTACCCCAGCACGGCGTTGATCGTGGCAAAGTCGGCGGAATAGATCAACGAGCGGCTTTGCCGAATCCGTTGCACCAAACCCGCGTGCTGTAGCGTTTTCAGATGAAACGACAAGGTGGGCAGCGGCAAACCGAAGCGCTCGCCGATCTGCCCGGCCGACGTGCCAGCGGAGCCGATTTCTACCAGATAGCGAAAGATGTCCAGGCGCGTTTCCTGTGCCAACGCGCCGAGCGCGGCTAATACGGCTGATTTTTTCATGATGTTGTCATCTTGGGCGCAAACACTGCGCTGTCAAGAACCGCAATAGGGCAATTCTCAGGTAAGACATCGCGCGGCACGATTCACCTGATTCACAGGGCACGCGCTCCAGCGATGGTTCTTCGATTCGCCGATGCGGTGGCGTTGATTCGATTTATAGTTTCCATTATTATGGAAACATGAAATTTACAAGCACCCATCCCTTCGCTGGACAAACTCAAGTTGCAGGCCAGATTGGACGAGATGGGTAAAAAACCGTATTGGAGAACAATGAATGAGCGCAGTCTGCGAGGTCGCCGCCCAACAGATGGAGGGTACCCGACTGGGCGTGTTCGAGCGTTACCTGACGTTGTGGGTGGCGCTGTGCATCGTGGCCGGTATCGTGCTTGGGCACTTCCTGCCGGGCGCGTTCCAGGCCATCGGCAAGTTGGAAATCGCCCAAGTCAATCTGCCGGTGGCGATGCTGATCTGGCTGATGATCGTCCCGATGCTGGTCAAGATCGACTTCGCCGCGCTGCGCGAGGTTGGCCAGTATTGGCGGGGAATCGGTGTGACCCTGCTGATCAACTGGGGCATCAAGCCGTTTTCGATGGCGCTATTGGGCTGGTTGTTCGTCGGCGGGCTGTTCGCGCCGCTACTGCCGGCGGAGCAGATCGAATCCTACATCGCCGGTTTGATCCTGCTGGCCGCCGCGCCCTGCACCGCGATGGTGTTCGTGTGGAGCAATCTGACCCGGGGCGAGCCGCATTTCACCCTGAGCCAAGTGGCGCTTAACGACATCATCATGGTGTTCGCCTTCGGCCCCATCGTCGGCCTGCTGCTAGGCATGACCTCGATCGTCGTGCCGTGGGATACCCTGTTTCTGTCGGTGGTGCTGTACATCGCGATTCCCCTGATCATCGCCCAAGTCGTGCGTGGCACGATCCTGAAATCCCAGGGTCCAGCGGGACTGGCGCGCCTGCTCGACGTGCTTGGCCCAACCTCGCTGATCGCGCTGCTGACCACTTTGGTGTTGCTGTTCGGCTTCCAGGGCGAGCAAATCGTGAAGCAACCGCTGGTGATCCTGCTGCTGGCGATTCCGATCCTGTTTCAGGTGTTCTTCAACGCTGGGCTGGCCTACTGGCTCAACCGTCAGGTTGGATCACCGCACTGCGTGGCCGGTCCATCTGCCCTGATTGGGGCCAGCAATTTCTTCGAGTTGGCGGTGGCGACGGCCATTGCGCTGTTCGGCTT
>JBATDL010000107.1:0-3114 GCA_049663445.1 Candidatus Competibacter sp. | reverse complement strand
GGATTGCAATCCGCTGATTGCGTGCACAAAGCGCCGCACAACCACGCGGATCAAGCCGACATCGGCCGTCAAAGCCTTCGGCTTTTCTGCTGACCCGTTATGTGCAGGACAGAATATGAGTCCTACCGTATTTAGAGAAAATGGATACCGGTTTTTCTTCTTCTCAAGGGAGGAAGAACGAATGCATGTTCATGTCATATCCGCCGAGGGTGAAGCAAAATTCTGGTTGGATCCAGAAATCGAATTGTCGAATAATCATCGTTATTCTAGAAAGCAACTGAAACAAATCGAGTTACTGATAGAGGCCAATTATAATGAACTCATTAGCGCATGGCGCCAACACTTCGACGGTTGAAGTTACAAATATCTCTGCTTACGGCATATGGCTTCTTGCGCATAACAAAGAGCTGTTTATGTCATACGAAGATTTTCCATGGTTCAAGGATCAGATTCTGAAATCAATCGTAAACGTAGAAGAACAATCTCCAGGGCATTTCTACTGGCCAGATCTTGATGTTGATTTAACAGAGCAAATTATTGAGCATCCAGAACGTTTTCCACTTAAGGGAAAAAGCACATAATCAGGCGCTATAGCCGACGCTACCAAAGCGCGGCAGAGCGCAACATTGTCATCGACGCTTCGCGCCCGCGAAACGGGGCGACGGATTCCAATCCGCTGCTTGCTTGGCGCTTCGCGCCGCACAACCACGCGGATCAAGCCGACATCGGCCGTCAAAGCCTTCAATTTTTCCGATCTAGCGGCTTATCCGCCGCCCCGTTATAGTCTCGCTAATTGAGGTCAGGACATTCGCTTAATGCTAACATTTTGATTTATAAAAACTAAAACAAATTCAGTCATTAGCGATGTATGGATCATTATTAGCAAGACTATAGCACTATAGCACCCACGCAATTTTCTCAGCGATCACTTGCCCAAGTAATGGAGGAACTGCATTGCCTATTTGTTTGACTATTTGGGTTCGATTGCCAAAGAATTCAAAATCATCATCAAAAGACTGCAATCTTGCACCTTCTCTCGGTGTCAAAGCTCTATCTTGTTGAGGATGAATGCACCGGTTTGAAGCAGGATGAACAAAATTCACAGTAATGGTTACTGCTGGCTTATCCGCATCAAGCCGGGAATAACACGAGCTAAAACCACTGGTGATTAAGTGCTTCGGTATGCAGTCAATGTTTTTTCCTGAATATTTAATAATCTCAAGCATTTTCTTGCTATGTGCAGTAGATGAATGAAGATACAGTTGTTTTGCGTTTTTCCTACGTGCGTATTGATATGGCGTTTTCGCCACTTTATCGTAAACAGTCGCCTCTTCCCCAGATGAGATAGAGGGTAAGTCACTTATAGCATCCATAACTGTTATAGCTGGCAGAAATTTCTTATTTAAAAAAAGATCATTACTCCCCACCGCCATTACTTTGCTTTTATCTTTGCACCCAATTGTTGGCCCATTAAAAAGATGCGTTGGCTCTGGAAAGCCCACAACTCCACCACGCTCAGCACCAATTATTATTAAGCGCTCTCGTTTCTGAGGTATGCCGTAATGTGCTGAATTAAGTAGTCGCCAATCGCAATCGTAACCAAGATCACTAAAACAACTCTGCATCGCTTCTATAGTGTCCCCGTTCTTATGGGTAGCTAGTCCAGTTACATTTTCAAGTACAAAGACCTTGGGTCTAAAGAAATTTATATAGGATGCAAACTCTTCAAACAAAGTATTTCTCGGGTCATTATCATTAGCAGATCGAAATGGCCTGATTGAAGAGAAACCTTGACAGGGCGGGCCTCCCACTATAACTGCTATATCTCCCCGTTTGACTAATAACTTTTCTACAACTTCTGCTTTTCTAAGTTTCCTTATATCCCCCACCACGGAGAATGCCTTCTTATGGTTGCGCTTAAATGTTTCAACAGAATTAGGCAGGAGATCAATTCCAAAAACAACTTCAAAATTACCGTATTTGGAATTTTCAAACCCTTTTGAGAACCCACCTGTTCCACAGAACAGATCAATTACTTTGTTTTTCATGAGGCACCTCGCACGATTTATTCGGTGGAGACTATAGTCTCGTAGGCTGCTTGCGTCAACCCTACTACACTGCTCGGCTTCCAACCTACAGAGCGGACAAATGTGAGCAGAGATCAAGATTTCCTTGATGCCTTCATCAATCTTGTCAAACAGCTTCGCATTCAAGCTGGATTTACCATAGAACAATTGGCCGACTTGGCAGGAGTTCATAGAACCACAATCGGTCTACTAGAAAGGCATGAGCGAACCCCCACGCTTGCAGTCGCACATCAGATTGCTGTAGCACTAGGCTATCCTCTTCACGAATTAGTACAGGAAGCTAGTGCGGTTGCTACCGGAAAAACCAGCATTCCTCAATTGGCAGCAATACATAGCGCCAGAACACCAAGGCAACAGCAACTTCGCAATTTAAGCGCACTTCGACGACTTACAGGCATGACGGGAGAAAACCTGCTTGGTGCGATTTTCATCTGCTATCAAACCCTCGACCTTATCGATGAACAGCTAATCGAGAAAGCCTCCTCACCGATTGCTCATTTGGTTGAGCTAGCAAATCTCTCATCAATGGTTGGAAATATAATTGGTGCCGGGCTTGCCGAACACTCAAATGGACTGTACAAACGGAATAGACCACATACATATCCAGACTTATTGCCAATTGGAGAAGGGGCTGTTGATCTTGAGCTAAAAGTTGCTTTGGAAACAAATAAACCAAAAGGACATCTACCCAAAGCGGGAACATATATTACATTTCGATATGTTTTAGGGACAAAGTCTGGAGAGTATGTGAAAGGAAAAGATCAAAGAGGAGATACTGTGTGGATTTGGGAGGTCAAGGTTGGAAACCTGACAGAAAACGATTTTTCATGCAGCAACACAGAGGGAGATTCAGGCAAAACGGCAGTAATAAAGACGGAGATTCATAATAGAATGAACCTTGTTTATTATCAACCAAGTTTACTGCCATATCGTCGTGGAGAAAACGACTATTATCCAGGATTCAACTAACCGTGCTAACAAATCGCTTCACTGGACTCCGCTACGCTCCGTCGGTGAGCTTTATCGT
>JBATDL010000106.1:0-2202 GCA_049663445.1 Candidatus Competibacter sp. | reverse complement strand
CTGCACGGGCGGTGCGCTGCGCGGTGCTGCTGGAATCGTTGCAAAATCAGTGGCAACTACTGATCGACAACATCGCTAAGGGGGATTTCACCACATTTAACCGGCCAGTGTTTCCCAAGGGCGAGATTCGCGGTTTCGGCTACCACGAAGCGCCGCGCGGGGTCTTGTCGCACTGGACGGTGATCGAGAACGGCAAGATCAAGAACTATCAGGCCGTGGTGCCCAGCACCTGGAACGCCGGTCCACGCGACGACTCCGATGCACTGGGACCGTATGAGGCATCGCTGGTCGATAATCCGGTCGCCGATCCCGAACTGCCTTTGGAAGTGTTGCGCACGATCCATTCCTTCGATCCCTGCCTGGCCTGCGCGATCCACTTGACCGACACCCGGCGGCTCTCCATCGTTCAGGTGAAAGCGTTCTAATGAGAATCGTGGTGCTGGGCCTCGGCAATATTCTGCTGCGCGACGAGGGGGTCGGCGTCCGGGTGGTCGAGGCGCTGGCCGCGCGCTACGTCCTGCCGGCGGTGGTCGAGGTGGTCGACGGCGGTACCGTTGGGATGGATCTGTTGGACACCTTGGCCGGTTGCGATCATCTGCTGGTGTGCGATGCGGTGCAAACCGGCGCACCGCCAGCCTCGGTGGTGAAGCTGGCCGATGCCGAAGTACCGGCTTTATTTCAAACTCGCTTCTCCCCACATCAGTTGGGTTTGGCGGAGGTGCTGGCGACCTTGATCCTGATGGAAGAAGCGCCGGCCGCACTCACCCTGATCGGAGTGGTGCCGATCGATCTGGAATTGGGGGTCGAGCTGTCGCCCGATGTGGCAGCAGCGGTGGAACGGGCGGTGGAGTGTCTGGCGGACGCACTGCGTGGGCTGGATTTGGTCCTCGAACCCCGGTCCCCGGCGTTTTCCCCCTCACCCCCAACCCCTCTCCCGCAAGGGGAGAGGGGAGTTCCGGTCTAGCTTCAACGCCATGTGCATCGCGATTCCCGCCCGAGTGGTCGAAATCCGCAGTACCAGCGCGGTGGTGGAGCGTTACGGTGAGCGACTGGAGGTGAGTTTGCTACTGCTTCAGGACGAGGTCGTGGTCGGCGATTTTCTGATCCTGCAAGCGCGCGCCTTTGCCGTGGAAAAGATCGCACCCGAAGAGGCGGCCGAGATTTACCGTCTGTTCGATGAATTCGTCGGTGCGACCGGCGACAACGCGGCGGCATGACGGCGAAGTCGCTCATCGCGTTGCACGATTCTCGCATCGTCCCGCGACGGGGCTGCCAGTTCTGACATGGCTGGTGGCGCGACCGGTGGGGTCGAAGGCGGCCTGAATATCCGGGTCTCGGTGCAAAGCGGCCGCATCGTGGCGGTCGATCTGAGTTCGAGCCGGCCGGTGAAGCTGTGCGCCGTGCTGGTGGGACGCGATGTCGGCACTGCCATGGCGTTGCTGCCGCGATTGTTCGGTGTGTGCCGTATCGCGCAGACTGTCGCCGGTCTTGCCGCCGTCGAAGCCGCCCTCGATATAGTCCCCGTACCTTCCCAACTGGCCGCCCGCCATTTTCTGGTGGCTGCCGAATCCCTCGAACAAACCGCCTGGCGCCTGCTACTGGATTGGCCGCGCTGTGTCGGCGCGAGTCCCGCGCTCGACACCCTGAAACGACTGCGGCAACTGTTGTCCGTCCTGCCGCTCAAGCTATTCCCCGGCCTGACCTGGAATCGCGTCGGTGGCACGCGGTTGGTACCGGCCCTGGCAGATCTTGCCACGATGCTTGACCGGCTCCAGCAAACGATCCAGCAGGCCATGTGCGGCGACGCAACCCGCAATGACTGGCCCTTGAGCGACCGCCGGAGCTTCGAGCGCTGGCTGCGTCACGTCTCCACACCGGCGGCGCTGACGCTGCGTTGCCTGTGCGAGCAGGGCTTGGCGGGTTTCGGGCGCAGCACGGTGGAGCCGCTGCCGGCGTTCGACCGGGTCGTGCTGGAGCGGCGGATGGCAGCGATTGACGGTTATGCGTTTTGCGCCCGTCCCAGTCTGGATGGTGCGGCCCATGAAACCGGGGCCTTGCCCCGACTGTGGGATCATCCGCTGATTACCGATCTGCGCGCCGACTACGGAAATGGTCTGCTCCCTCGCTGGGCGGCGCGGTGGGTGGAACTGGATGGGCTGCTGACCGAACTTCGCAGGCAATTCGCATTGCTGGAAGAACATC
>JBATDL010000105.1:0-2557 GCA_049663445.1 Candidatus Competibacter sp. | reverse complement strand
GACCACCGCCACTGCCAGCGCGTTGTGCCGGCGCGCCCAGTCGGTCAGCGCATCCACGTCTTCCAGCACCCCGAAAAAATTGGGTTGCGAGATGACCAGCGCCGCGAAATCTTGTCCAGCGTAGGGGGCGAGCGCCTCGACCGGAGTATGGCCACCGGCAGGATCATAGGGCAGCTCCACCAGTTCGATGCCCTGATTGTGCACGATAGCGCGGGCGGTGCGTCGATACAGCGGATGCAGGGCGCGGGGGATCAAAATCCGCTTGGATTTGGATTTGCGGTTGGCGCGCACCGCCATCAGCAGTGCCTCGGCCAGCGCCGAGCCGCCGTCGTACAGCGAGGCGTTGGACACGGCCAGGCCGGTCAAGCCCGCCATCATGCTTTGATATTCGTACAGCACCTGCAAGGTGCCCTGGCTGGCTTCCGGCTGGTAGGGCGTGTAGGCGCTGTAGAACTCGCCGCGGCCAACGATCTCCCACACCGCCGCCGGGATGTGATGCTCGTAGGCGCCGGCGCCCAGGAAACACAGCGGGCGGGGATAATCCGCCGCTCGCGCTTCCATCAGTCGGGTGACCTGCAATTCGTTCAGCGCCTCCGGGAGGGCCGGCAGTTCGCCGACCCGCAGTGCTGACGGGATTTCCTCGAACAGCGTGTCCAGATCGGGCGCGCCGATGGCGGCCAGCATCGCCCGGACATCGTCTGCGGTATGGGGGATAAACGGCATGACAATCTGCCCCCGCCTTACTCGACCAGCCTGGGATTGGCCAGCGAACTGGCGTCTTCATCCTCGTCATCGGCCAGGGCGATCGCTTCATAGGTGGCCGCGTCCAGCAGCCCGTCCAGCGCGGCGGCGGTCTTGAGCCGGAAAATCCAGCCCTCGCCATAAGGGTCTTCATTGATCAATTCCGGGGTGTCGGCCAGTGCTTCGTTCACCTCGACGATCACGCCTTCCAGCGGACTGTAAACGTCGGAAGCGGCCTTGACCGATTCGACCACCGCGCAGCTTTCGGCGGCCGCCACAGCGCGGCCCACTTCCGGGATTTCCACGAACACCAGATCGCCCAGCAGGTGCTGGGCATGGTCGGTGATGCCCACGGTGACGGTGCCATCGTCGTTGGCGCGCGCCCATTCGTGAGATTCGGTGTAACACAGATCGGTGGGAATATTGCTGCTCATGGGTTCGATTCCTCAACAACGGTGGTTCTGGGGTGGGGTCATTCGATCAGGGCGCGGCCATGGCGGACGAATGGCGGCTTGACCACTCGTGCCGGTAGGCGTTTGCCGCGAATCTCCACTTGGCAACGCGCGCCGACGCCGGTGTCGACCCGAGCCAGGGCGATGGCGCGGTTCAGGGTGGGGGAAAAGGTGCCGCTGGTGATCTGACCGATCTCGCGCTCGCCGTCGAAAACGTGCTGATGGCCACGCAGCACGCCGCGCTCCTCCAGCACCAAGCCGACGAAGGTTTGCGGCACGCCGACCACCCGTTGCCGTTCCAGCGCGGCGCGACCGATGAAATCGCGCTCGCTCGGTTCCCAGGTCACGGTCCAGCCCAGCCCGGATACCAGCGGCGTCGTGGTTTCATCCATGTCGCTGCCGTACAGATTCATGCCGGCTTCCAACCGCAGGGTGTCGCGAGCGCCCAGCCCGCAGGGCGCAATGCCGGCGGCGACGATCCGGTCCCATAATTCCGGCACGGTGGCGACGGACGACAGGATTTCCACCCCGTCCTCGCCGGTGTAGCCGGTGCGAGCGACAAACCAGGCGTCGGTTTCCAGGGCATGGAATGGCTTGAGCGCACGCACGGCCGCCAGGGTATCGGCGCCCAAGATGCTTTCCAGCCGAGCCAGTGCTTCGGGACCCTGCACCGCCAGCATCGCCAGATCGTCACGTTCGTGCCAGGCGGCGCCGAAGCGTTCGGCGAGCGGCGCGATCCAGCTTAGATCCTTATCGCGGGTGGCGGCGTTCAGGACCAGTCGGTAGCCGGCCTCGCCTCGGTCGTAGACGATCAAGTCGTCGATCACCCCGCCGACTTCGTTCAGCATGCAGGTGTACAACGCCTTGCCGGGATACAGGCGGGCAACGTCGTTGGCCAACAAGTAGCGGAGTAGGGCGCGAGTCGGGTCGGGGTCGGCGAAATCGACCACCGTCATGTGTGACACGTCGAACACGCCGGCGACGCGGCGCACCCGATGATGTTCGTCGAGCTGCGAGCCGTAATGCAGTGGCATATCCCAGCCGCCGAAATCCACCAGCTTCGCCCCCAGGGCGGCGTGGCGGGCATACAGGGGAGTGCGTTTGGCCATGCGGAGAATCCCGGTGGGATTGGATGCGTCATGGTAGCCTGAAATCGTTCGGGCGGGGTATAGCGGGAACCGTGAATCGTTCGGTTGCATGAGGTTGGAATCGCGCCAAGCCGGTGCCAGTGCGACCCGAAGCAGGCGGTTACCCGAAGTTGCATCGATGGGCGTTATGTCCAGACAGACCGTTAATTTGTTGTTTTATAATTAGATTATTCTGAAAATATGCCGCAGGGATCGGCCAGATGCTTGCACGGGGCG
>JBATDL010000104.1:0-6076 GCA_049663445.1 Candidatus Competibacter sp. | reverse complement strand
TGATCGCGGTGCTGGAAGTCGGCGACGTCTGGCGACCCGATCGGCGCCACGAAGCCCGGCGGGTGTTCGGCAGCGCCGACGAGCAGCATCCCGGCGTGTTTCATCTGTTGCATCGAATCGGTCCGGTCTATGTCGGTGGCCGGCTGTATGGCATCGAACCGCCCACCCATTACGATTTTCCCCAGTTGCGCGACTCGCCGCGCGAGTTGCGCGAGCGCTTCGCCAAGCTGGGTTGGCAGCGGGTAGTGGCGTTCCAGACCCGCAACCCGATGCACCGCGCCCATCAGGAACTGACCCTGCGCGCCGTCCAGCAGGCCGAGGCCAACCTGCTCATTCATCCCACGGTGGGTCTGACCAAACCGGGCGACATCGACCATTACTCGCGGGTGCGCTGCTACGAGCATCTGCTGAAGACCTACCCCGAACAAACCACCGCCCTGAGCCTGCTCAACCTGGCGATGCGGATGGCCGGGCCGCGCGAGGCGCTCTGGCACGCCATCATCCGCCAGAATCACGGATGCAGCCATTTCATCGTCGGCCGCGACCACGCCGGTCCCGGCCGTGATTCGTTCGGGCGCGGCGTCTACGAACCCTACGCCGCCCAGCAACTGGTTGCCCGCCATCAGGACGAACTGGGCATTCAGATGCTGGCGTTTCAGGAGATGGTCTACGTGCAGGAGCGCGCCCAGTACGTTCCGGCCGACGATGTACGCGCCGGTGAGACGGCGCTGACCCTTTCCGGGACCGAATTTCGCCGCCGCCTGCAGGAAGGGTTGGACATTCCTTCCTGGTTTTCCTACCCCGAGGTGGTGGCGGAACTGCGTCACACCCATCCGCCGCGCCACCGGCAGGGTTTTACGGTGTTCTTCACCGGCCTGTCCGGGTCCGGCAAATCCACCATCGCTAATGCACTGATGGTCAAACTACTGGAACTGGGCGGCCGGGCGGTGACCCTGTTGGACGGCGACATTGTCCGCAAGCACCTGTCCAGCGAGCTGGGCTTTTCTCGGGAACACCGCAACATCAACATCTTGCGGATCGGCTTCGTTGCCAGCGAGATCACCAAGAACGGCGGCATCGCCATCTGTGCCCCGATCGCGCCCTACACCGTCACCCGCCGCGAGGTCCGGGAGATGATCGCGCCGCTCGGTGGGTTCATCGAGGTCCACGTCGCCACGCCGCTGGAGACCTGCGAGGTTCGCGACCGCAAGGGGCTGTACGCCAAGGCCCGATCCGGCATCCTCAAGGAATTCACCGGGATCAGCGATCCCTACGAGGCGCCCGAGCGCCCGGAATTGCTGATCGATACCCGCGATTGCAGCCCTAGCGAGGCGGCCCAACGCATCCTGCTCAAGCTGGAAGGGCTGGGTTACATTCGTGGGCGATCTTCTTGATCCTTCACTCTGGATGCCCGGATTGTCGATCGCCGGGCCAATCCAAACCAGTGAGCTGGCGAAATGCCTCCGAAGTACGTGGCCCGGCCCGGCCGTCCACCTTCACGAAGAACCCCGGCAGGGTATTTAGAAACCGTTGCAGCGCCTCGATCCAGGGTGAGGCCACGGTTTCGTCGTAATGCAGCAGCGGCCATGCCGCCGGTTCGTCGGTCGCGGTGAACTCGATCAGGCCACGTTCCGCCAGCCGGCGCAGCAGTACCGCCGCGCCGCAGCGCTGGGCGATGGCGTTCTCGTTCCAGGTGTCGTCGGTGACGTACTTGCCCTGGCGGTAGTGGGTGGAGTCATTCCACAGGTAGGGCGAGGGCACTTCGGGATGATGCAGCCGATAGCCCCAGCCGCCGCGTCCTTCCAGCATGAACAAGGTCCCGGCGATGCTCCAATCCCGCCATTGATCGAAGCGATACATGCACAGGGCATCGGTGATGCTGTCTTCCCAGGCGAACGGCGGTTCGCCCTCGACCGGTCGCCCATCCGGCAGATGTTGGGTACGGTCGCTCAGTGGGTCGCCGTTGTGCGGATGGACATCGAAGTCGCAACCGGTATCCGCGTAGTGCAACGCCGCCACCACGAACCACGGTAGGTTCAAGCGTTTGCCCACGGTTTGGTAGCGTGCCCGTTGCGTGAGCAGGGTTTCCGTCAATGCTTCCACGTCGGCGGCCCGCTCCTCGCGGATCACGCAGGCGGCGAATGCGCGTTGGTAATCGTCGCGCAGTTCATCGGTCAGTACCATGCGGCTCATCGTCAAACCCCATTGCGGTGGGTTGTGAACTCTTGGGAGGGAGTCGCCGCTTCAGGTTAGACGCCGGCGGAGCGCAATGCCAGTTTGACCGCGATCAGCACGCCCAGAATCAGCAGCAGGGTCATGATCAGCCCGACCAGAATGTAGTGAATGGGGCGGCCGTGCTGGAAATCCCGCGCGCGATTTTTCTCGCTTTGTACCCCGAAAAAAGCGGACAGCACGCTCAGGATGATGCCCAGCGGGCCGGGGGAAGGAGGGGAAGTATTGCCAGTCTGGTCGGAATCGGGTTTGGAAGACATGGGGTTCCTCTAAATTTTGCTAAATTAATAACAGTCGCCATCTGCGTGGCTCCTACTGCCTTGCCGGCGTGAACGCAGCGCTTGCGTCGCGGATTTCATCGATTTTTCCGGGTTTGCCGGGCTACCCTTGCCATTATGCCAGTCAAACTGCCCTTGCTGTCAGCGGCCGCGCTCGATACCCCGATCGCCTGGCGGCGGAATCGGCCCATCAGCCGCGCGGCGTTTCTGCGCCATGTCGGTGCTGTCGTCCGCCGGTTGCCGCCCGCGCGCTTCATTCTCAATCTGTGCGAGGATCGCTACCTGTTCCTGGTCGCGTTCGCCGCCGTGGGCACGAACGGACAGACCAGCCTGCTGCCTTCCAACCGCGCCAGCCTGCACCTGCGCGATTTGGCCGAGGATTATCCCGACAGCCGTCGCATCACGGACGACGATGTCGAGTCCTGGCTTGCGCCGGAGGCGATGGATAGCGGCGTTACACCCACTATCATACCCACACTGCCGGCCGATCAGGTGATGGCGATTGCGTTTACCTCCGGCAGCACCGGCCGAGCCAAACCTCATCCGAAACATTGGGGCGAGCTGATCGGCGGCGCACACCAGGCGCGGCAACGCTTCGGCTTCGAACCCGGCATGACCGTCGTCGCGACGGTGCCGGCCCAGCATATGTACGGACTGGAGGCGACGATCATGGCCCCGCTGGCCAGCGGTACCCGTATCCACGCCGGTCGGCCGTTCTTCCCCGAGGACGTGCGCGCGGCCCTGGAATCAGTGCCGCCGCCACGGGTGCTGGTGACCACGCCTGTCCACCTGCGCGCCTGCATCCAGGCTGAACTGCGCTGGTGGCCGGCAATGGCTTTTTTGATCTCGGCCACCGCGCCGTTGGCGGCAACGCTTGCCGAGCAGGCCGAAACCACATTCGGCGCGCCGGTGTTGGAAATCTACGGCTGCACCGAGGCCGGCTCCATCGCCAGCCGCCGCACCCTGGATGGCGACCACTGGCGGTTGTACGACGGTTTTTGTTTGCGAGACGGTGCGCTGTCCGGCGCGCACTTGTCGGAACCGGTGCTTCTAAGCGACGAAGTTGAACCCTGCGACAAGGCCGAGTTCAGGCTACTCGGCCGGCTTGAGGATTTGGTCAACATCGCCGGCAAGCGCACGTCGCTGGGGTATCTCAACCACCAACTCAACCAGATTGCCGGGGTGATGGAAGGCGTATTTTGGCTGCCGGACGAAACTGGAACCGAGGTCAAACGGCTCATGGCCGCAGCCGTTGCGCCGGATCTGAGCGAGCGTCAGATACTCGCCGCGTTGGCCGAGCGCCTCGATCCGGTATTTCTGCCGCGCCCGCTGCTTAAAGTCGAGTGCCTGCCGCGCAACGAAACCGGCAAGGTCACGCGGGATACTTTGCTGGCGCTCGCCCGGTCACCGCCGTCGGCTACGGAGGCCGATCATGCGCTTTGAACAGCATTGCGTGATCGCCGCTGACCATCCCTGTCTGGCCGGGCATTTTCCCGGCAACCCGATTGTACCGGGGGTGGTGTTGCTGGATGAGGTGCTGCAGGCGTTCGCGGCCTGGCGGCCGACCGATCGGCCGGTGGGGATCCCGCAGGTGAAGTTTCTGGCGCCGCTGCGTCCGGAGCAGCCATTCGCGATCCGTTGGGTGGAATCCAGTTCCGGTGGGATTCGCTTCGACTGTCTGGGGGACGATGGCCGGACCCTGGCGCGGGGCAACCTGACGTTGGCGGGCGATTGAAACGGACCGGGACTGTAGGCTATTCGGCTGATGCCATGCCCGCTACGGGCGAGGTTTAAACACGCTCCGCTTCGGCGGGGCTTTTTTATGGCGAGTTTGTGAAATAATGCCTCTTAATTGAAACCCCGGAGGATAACAAGCATGAAAAAGCTGTTCGGCACAATCGTGGTCGTTCTGGTGCTGGCGGTGGCGGGTTTCGCCGGCGCGGCCTACTGGTCGGGCCAGCAGGCGGAACGCTGGTATCAGGATGCCTTGGCGCAAGGTTCGAACAATCCCAATGTAAAGTTCAGCACGACCCGCTACCAGCGTGGGCTGTTCTCGTCGCAAATCGAAACCCGTGTCCAGTTCACGTCGCCGGGAGAGCACGATCCGAGCCTGCCGGACCCCTCGTTCACGATCCGGCAGGAGGTCTATCACGGCCCGCTGCCGCTGGCGGGTCGGAGCGTGCCGGGCGTGCCGATGCAATGGGGCGGCGCGGTGGTGCGCGCCACGCTGGACTCGAACAGCAGCGCCTGGACTCGCGAACTGGCCCAGTGGTACGGCGACCGGGAACCGGTGGTGGCCATTTCGCAGGTCGGTTTCGATGGCGCCAGCGACACCTCCGTCACCATGCCCCCGCTGAATCTCGAACAGGTGGGCGAGCTGCAAAGCCTCCAGTTTTCCGGGCTGCAAGGCCAGTTTCAGGTTGCGCCCCATAACGCCGCGATCCAGGGCCGCATGAGCGCCGCCAGTCTGGAAGTGACCGGCAAGCCGGCGGAAGCCAGTGCTGACCAGCCCGCCGCCGCCGATCAGGTCAGCCTGCGCGATCTCACCGTGACGGTGAACCAGCGCAAGGGAGCCTTCGATCTGATGTTCGGCGAATCCAGTTTCAATATCGGCGAACTGCGGGGTCAGGATCGACAAGCGGGAGGTCCATTTGCGATCAGCAACCTGAGCGTGACCGGCAACCTGAGCCAGACCACTCCGCAACAGGTGGCCGCCGAGGTCGTGTTCAAAGCCGACAAGGTGACCGTGGACCAGCAAAGCGGCACCGGCAGCATGCGACTGACGCTAGGCAACCTGGACGGCTCCACCGTCGCCCAGTTCGAACAGTGGCAGCAAAAAACCGCCGGCAAGCTCGACGATCCGCAAGCGCTCGACGACCTGTTGGAACTGGTGAAAGCGTTGCTGCGTGGCAAGCCGGAATTCGTGTTCGACACCCAGGCCACACTGACCCAGGGCGAGTGGCGGGGCAAGCTGACGCTGAATTTCCAGGACCCCGGTGCGATCAATCCGGCGCAAAATCCGATGAGCTTGTTGGGATCGCTGGAAAAAGGGCTGGCCGACATCACGGCGTCCAAGCTCTTGGTGGAAACCGTGCTGAAAGGCTTGGCGAAAGAGGACTTGCAGGCGCAAGTCAAGGAACAGGGTCAGGAGGCCGGCGAACAGGCCGTGCAGACTCTGGCCGAACAGCAGGTTGCGCAGCAGCTTCAGGGGCTGACGGCCGCCGGTTTTATCCGGCTTTCGGGCGACCAATACCAGACCACGGCGCGGTTCGAGGGCGGCAAGCTGTTCGTGAACGATCAGGAAATTCCGCTACCGGTGGCCGAGGATGATTCAAGCAACTTGGGAGCGATGCCACTGGAACCGGACGACGGCATCCAGGAAGAGGAGATGCCGCTGGAACCGGACAGCAGCGCCGAGGAGCCGGCCCCGGAAAAGCCGGCCCAGCAATAAGCTTCGATGGCCATGACCGGCATTGAGGCGGAATTGCGGCGCTTGCCGCCGGGGCTGCGACCCGAGGTCGCCCAGTACTGGGAGGCGTTCGCCGCCGCCGCCCGCGCGACGGCTC
>JBATDL010000103.1:0-5860 GCA_049663445.1 Candidatus Competibacter sp. | reverse complement strand
TGATCTGGGCAGGGGTTCAAAACAATCTGGGCAACGTGTTGGCAACAATGGGCAAATCAGAAGGAAGCTCGGGGTGGCTGGAGGAAGCGGTAGTCGCCTATCGGGCCGCCTTAGAGGAACGCACCCGTGATCGAGTACCGCTGGACTGGGCCGCGACTCAAATCAACCTGGGCGCCGCGCTGCAAACGCTGGGCGTAAGGGAGGACAACACAGCCCGGCTGGAGGAAGCGGTGGCCGCCTATCGGGCCGCGCTGGAGGAATGCACCCGCGACCGCGTGCCGCTGGACTGGGCCACGACCCAGAATAACCTGGGCAACGCGTTGGCAGCGTTGGGCGAGCGAGAAAGAAACTCAAGGCGGCTCACGGAAGCAGTGGCCGCTTTTCGGGCCGCGCTGGAGGAGCGCACCCGTGAGCGTGTGCCGCTGGACTGGGCCATGACCCAAAATAACCTGGGCCTCGCACTGCAAGCGCTGGGCGAGTGGGAAGGCAACTCAGCCCGGCTAGAGAAAGCCGTCGCTGCCTATCAAGCCGCACTGGAGGAACGCACCCGCGAGCGGGTACCACTGGACTGGGCACGAACTCAGCGGAACTTAGCTAACGTCTATCGAGCGTTGAAGGATGAGGCCAAGGCGACAACCATTTGCCAAGAGTTGCGCGACGCCGATTTAGGGTATCAATGCGACTGATCCCCAACCCACCTTGACCCTCACCCCGACCGGCACAATCTGAACATCTCTCGAAAACAAATGCAGCCATTCCCGCGCCCGTCAGCCGTGGTTTTTTATGCCCGGAATGGGTGAATGAAATGTTGAAGAGCAAGTGAAACCGATATTGGCAAGGGCGTGGAGTCACCGACCGCTGATTTATATGCTTTGAAAAGCCGCCACCCCAAGCGAACTCAACCGACGACGAAGTTCGCGACATCCACCCTGATGACCGGACGCTCCAGGGACACCGCGACCGCTATCGCATAGTTCCTGGCCCACTCGCCACCGGCCTCGAAGCGCTCCTCACCGCCATCCATGGCGACATTCAGGATCATGTCGAGCAGCAGGATCTTACCCGTCGGGTTGGAGGGTATGCACCCCATCTCCTCGAATTCCCCGGCCAGCCAAGCGCGCGCCTGATCCCTGTCCATACTCTGTATATCGCCATCGTGCAGCATGATCTCGTATTCCCTGTCGCGGTCGAACGATACGATAACGATGTCACTCACATTCGTCTCCTTTGGCACCGATAGGATTTTTTAAGAAATCCATTATACGGTTATCACCCGCCGACCGGCGCCAGTTGCACAAAATCCAAACAATGTTGGCGGCTTTCGCATGGAGGGTTACCCAAACCCTCTCTAGACTTATCTCGATGCCAGCGAAAAAAATCAATACATCATGCGGGTGCGGCCATGAACATCGATAACCACGTTTTCCTCGTGACGGGCGGCGCTTCCGGCCTCGGCGCGGCCACCGCGCGAATGCTGGTCGCGGGCGGTGGCAGAGTCGCCATTGCCGATATGAATCGAGAAGCGGGCGAGGCACTCGTCGCCGAACTCGGCCCAACCGCCCGCTTCATTCTCACCGACGTGGCCGACGAGGCAAGCGGCCGGGCGGCGGTCGATGCGCTTATGAGCACGTTCGGCGCTCTGCACGGTCTCGTCAACTGCGCCGGCATCGCCCCAGCGGAAAAAGTCCTGGGCAAGGGCGAACCGCTTGGGCTGGCCATGTTCACCAAGGTGGTACAGATCAATCTGATCGGCGCGTTCAACATGATTCGCCAAGCGGCCACCGCGATGGCGTGCAACGAGCCCAACGCGGCCGGCGAGCGTGGCGTCATCGTCAATACCGCATCGGTAGCCGCCTTCGAGGGTCAGATCGGGCAAGCCGCTTATGCGGCATCCAAGGGCGGCGTGGTGGCGATGACCTTGCCGATCGCCCGGGAACTCAGCCGTCAGGGCATCCGGGTCATGACCATTGCGCCCGGTGTCATGGAAACCCCCATGCTGCTGGGCATGCCCCAAGAGGTGCAAGACTCGCTGGGTAAAATGGTCCCGTTTCCTTCCCGCCTCGGCAAGCCGGCCGAGTTTGCCAGCCTAGTGCGCCATATCATTGAAAATACCTATCTCAATGGCGAGGTCATCCGCCTCGATGGCGCCATTCGCATGGGCGCGAAATAGCTCGCGCATTTCAGGAAGGACGGACCGATGATTCTCACCCAGGAACAGGAAATGATCCGCGACACCTTGCGGCACTTCGCGCGGGAGCGGCTTGCGCCTAACGCCGCCGAATGGGAACGCACCCATACGTTTCCCCGCGAAGCCCTGAACGAACTGGCGGAACTAGGGGTTATGGGCATGGTGGTCCCAGAAAAGTGGGGCGGGGCGGGCTTGGATTATCTGTCGATGGTGCTGGCCATCGAAGAGATCGCCGCCGGTCACGCGGCCACCTCCACCATCGTCTGCGTGCAAAATTCGCTGGCCTGCGGGATTACGCTGAACTACGGCAGTGACTCCCAGAAAGAACGCTATCTTACCCGGCTGGCAAGCGGGGAATGGTTGGGCTGCTTCTGCCTCACCGAGCCCCATACCGGCTCCGATGCCGCCGCCCTGCGCACCACGGCGCGGCGGGAGGGCGACCACTGGGTACTGAATGGCGCCAAGCAATTTATCACCACCGGCAAGGAAGGCCAGCTCGCCATCGTCTTTGCCGTGACCGACCCGTCCGCCGGCAAGAAAGGCATCTCCTGCTTCCTGGTCCCGACCGACACGCCCGGCTATATCGTGGCCCGGCTGGAGGAAAAAATGGGACAACACGCCTCCGATACGGCACAGATTCTGTTCGAGAACTGCCGGGTACCGGTCGAAAATCTGCTTGGCCAAGCCGGGGAAGGCTACAAGATCGCCTTGTCCAATCTGGAAGCCGGCAGGATTGCCATTGGCGCCCAGTCCGTGGGCATGGCCCGCGCCGCTTTCGAGGCCGCCGTGGGCTACGCCAAGGAACGGGAAGCGTTCGGCGTACCCATCGTCCAGCATCAGGCGGTGCTGTTCCGCCTGGCCGACATGGCGACCCAAATCGAAGTGGCCCGGCAGATGATCTGGCACGCCGCCAGCTTGCGGGACGCCAACCGGCCCTGTCTGAAGGAAGCCTCCATGGCCAAACTGTTCGCTTCCGAAATGGCCGAGCGGGTCTGCTCGGACGCTATCCAGATTCACGGTGGCTACGGTTACAGCACCGATTTTCCCGTGGAACGCATCTATCGAGATGTCCGGGTGACTCAGATCTACGAAGGTGCTTCCGATATTCAACGCTTGGTGATCGGTCGGGCCGTGCTCAGCGACTGACCGTTTGGAGATTTTCGATGGGTCCATTAAAAGGCATCAAGGTTGTCGAATTCGCCGGACTCGGTCCGGTACCCTTTTCCGGCATGGTGCTGTCCGACCTGGGGGCGGAGGTCGTGCAAATCAACCGTGAGGCCAACGCCCTGGAAATCAACCTGTTTGCGCCGGAAAAGAACATTCCCAACCGGGGACGGCGAATCGTCCGGCTCGACCTGAAAACTCTCGCCGGCATGGCGGCGACCTTACGCCTGATCGAGCATGCCGACGTGCTGATCGAGGGCTTTCGGCCCGGTGTCATGGAGCGGCTGGGCCTGGGACCGGAGGTCTGCCTGGCCCGGAACCCGCGACTGGTCTACGGTCGCATGACCGGTTGGGGCCAAACCGGGCCACTGGCGCAAACCGCCGGTCACGACATCAATTATCTGGCCTTGTCCGGCGCGTTGCACGCCATCGGCCGCGCGGACGGCGGACCGACGCCGCCGCTGAATCTGATCGCCGACTATGGCGGCGGGGCCATGCTGCTGGTCGTCGGTATTCTGGGAGCCTTACTCGAAACCGGGAAATCCGGGCAGGGGCAGGTGGTGGACGCGGCCATGACCGATGGCTCCGCCCTGCTGATGGCCGCCATCTACAGCCTGAAGGCGATGGGATACTGGAACGATCGGCGGGAAAGCAACTTTCTCGATGGCGGCGCCCATTTCTACGACACCTACCAGTGCGCCGACGGCAAGTGGCTGGCGGTGGGTCCCATCGAGCCTCATTTTTACCAGATCCTGCTCGAAGGCTGCGGCGTTACCGATCCCGACCCCAGGCAGCAATGGCATCCGAAATCCTGGCCGGCCATGAAAGAGTGTCTGCGCGCGGCGCTGCGAACCAAGACCCGCGACGAATGGTGCACGCTGTTCGAGGGCAGCGATGCCTGCGTCACGCCGGTACTCGACCTGGAGGAAGCGCCCACGCACCCACACAACCAGGCTAGGCAGACCTTCGTCGAGCACGCCGGTCTCGTGCAACCCGCGCCCGCGCCGCGCTTCAGCCGTACTCCCGCCGAGATTCAGAGCGCGCCGGGGTCGCAAGTCAGCCCTTCGAACGATTGGCTGACGGAATGGGGGTTTTCCGAAACCGAGATTGCTCAATTCGTGTCCGCCGGGACTCTCTGAAGGCAAGTGCCATGACGACTGTGATCGTACAACTCATTGAGCAGGCAGAGAGGTAGATCTTCTGGTCTGGTGCGGAACGCCGCTACGGCAACATCCTGTTTAAACTTTGCACCGGTTGGTTATTTTTATCCTGCACGAGATCCAAGCAATGACATGTTCCCGTACATTCATGACTGGCAGTTCATATGCTCTATAGGTAGTAGCAGAAACCAGGTAGCATGAAAAAATTAGCACCGGGATGCAAAACAAAATACCATCCCACTTATTTTCAGCAAAATACTCCGAGAAAATAAACTTTTGAGTTAAAGCATAAAGAAAGAAATTTGAAAGATACATTGAATATGACCAAAGCGCCGTTCTTTTAAAGAAAACACCAACAATATTTTGTTCAGCCCACTGAAAATCAAGCATGTAGGGTATGATCAAGGAAAACCCAATGGATGTAATACTGAATTCAATGGTTTTAAGAAAATAGCTGTGGTCATGATTAAGACTAAAGTAAGCACCTATAGATACTAATAAGGCACTTAACCCCAATAAAAAAAGGAATTTTTTCTGATTAACAGAATTAATATAACTAATAAACCAAGACAGATATATTCCAAACATCAGCGAATCAAACCGAAAAACAACAACCTTTCTGATATCTGCATCCCAAGTCAACGAAGGCTCAATAAAAGCATAATAGCATCTTAGTATTGTTGAAAAAATTAGCAGAAAAGCCCCACTAGCCAAATAAGAGGTTTTTGGTTTTAATTTACATTTTATCAGAATTACTATTACCAGAGGAAATATCAAGTAAAAATATTCTTCCACTGAAAGACTCCAAGCCTCAGGGAAAAATTCCGGGTGTTCCCAAGCTAAATTTTGTGCAAAAATTGGGTAATAAAACAATGTCTTCGGCAATGCGTTGTTCAAATAATAAAACCATAGAATATTCAATAATAGAAATAAAAAATAACACGGAAGTGTTCTAAACCATCTCCTAATCCAGAAAGAAAAAATCCAATATCTCGAATTGGCAACCACTAATTTTTTAATTATCGTCCCGATCAAAAACCCACTAATAACAAAAAAAAGCTCCACCCCCCAAAAACCACAGAAATAGCTGATCAGCTTGATGCTATCGGACTCCGGAATAGCTTGGATAATAAAAAAAATGGCATGAGAGGCCACAACGAGTAGGATCGCTGCTGCTCGAAGCACATCTAAACCATAATTTCGCCCCGTCATGAAGGATTATTTATCTAGTGGGTAGCATTCGGTTAGCTCTGAAATATGCCGCAGACTCATAAAAAGATCATTCCAAGCCCCGGCGGGTGTATCCCAGTCTAATAGCCAAGCCTGCGGGTAATCCGCCAGTCGCTCG
>JBATDL010000102.1:0-4538 GCA_049663445.1 Candidatus Competibacter sp. | reverse complement strand
GCCTTGATCTGCGCCCACATCGCTCTACCGGGCGTCACGCCCAGATGATCGAGGGAGTAGCGGGTGATGCGGGCAATGAGAGGGGTGCCGCCGGCATCCATCTGAACCAGCACATGGGCCGGCGTATCGGCATCGGCTACCTCGGTCACGGTGGCGGGTAACAGGTTGGCGATGCTGGTCCCTTCGGCGCGGGTGAGCGACAGGCTCACGTCGCGGGCATGAACGCGGAACCGCAGCCGGCGCCCCAGAGCCTCCGGGCGGCGGGCAACCACCACGCTGCCCCCGGTAAAATCCAGCCGGGTCAAGTGGTAGGCTTCGTTATGGTCCGCCACCACCGCCTCGATGACCACCCCAGCATCTTCGGTAAAGGCGGTCGGTAGATCGAGTCGCGCCAGAGTCTCTCGCAAGCCACCCGCAGCCACCACGCGGCCTTCGGCCAGCAGCACCACATAATCCGCCAGTCGGGCTATTTCATCGGGTACGTGGCTGACGTAGAACACCGGAATTTCCAACTCGTCGTGCAGACGCTCCAGATAGGGCAGGATTTCGCTTTTCCGTTTCAGATCCAGCGCGGCCAGTGGTTCGTCCATCAGCAACAGTTCCGGGCTGGTCGCCAGCGCGCGGGCGATGGCCACTCGCTGGCGCTCGCCCCCGGAAAGCCGGTCGGGCATCCGGTCGAGCAGATGCCCAATACCCAGTAATTCCACTGCATGATCCAGCGATACCTTATGCTCGTCGTTCACCCGCTTTCGCCCGTAGTCCAGGTTCTTCCGCACCGATAGATGCGGAAACAGGCTGGCTTCCTGGAATACATAACCCAGCGGGCGGCGATGGGTGGGCCGGCAAATGCCGCATGCGTCGTCCTGCCAGACTTCGCCCTTGAACTTCAGCGACCCGACATTCCGCCGTTCCAGGCCGGCCAGGCAACGCAGCAAGGTGGTCTTGCCCGAGCCGGAATGCCCGAACAGCGCGGTGACACCGCGACCGGGCAGGCGCAGCTCGACATCCAGGGTAAATCCCGGCCAGCTCACCTGGAAGCGAGCCTGAATCCCCTGATCGGAGGTTATTGCCAAGCGCTCGTCCTCTTGCGGGAGTAAAGGGCCAGCAGCACCAGAAAACTGAACAGCAACATGCCGCCGGCCAGCACATGCGCCTCGGCATATTCCAGCGCTTCGACGTGATCGTAGATTTGCACCGACACCACTCGGGTCTTTTCCGGAATGTTGCCGCCGATCATCAGCACCACCCCGAACTCCCCGACCGTGTGAGCGAACCCGAGGATCGAAGCGGTGATGAAACCCGGTTTGGCCAGCGGCAACACCACGGTGAAAAATGCATCCCAGGGACTGGCGCGCAGCGTGGCTGCCACCTCCAACGGTCGAGCGCCGATCCCCTCGAACGCCTGCTGCAAGGGCTGAACCACGAAGGGCATCGAATAGAATACCGAGGCCACTACCAGCCCAGCGAAGGTAAAGGGCAGGACCCCCCATCCCAAGGACTGGGTCAGTTGACCGAGCGGACCATGTGGCCCCAAGGCAATCAGTAGATAGAAACCCAGCACCGTGGGTGGCAGCACCAAAGGTAACGCCACCACCGCGCCGATGACGCCCTTCCATTTTGAATGGGTGCGGGCCAGCCACCAGGCAATGGGAGTGCCCACGATCAGCAGAATCACCGTAGTGATCGTGGCGAGCTTGAGGGTTAACCAGACCGCAGCAACATTAGCATCGCTCAGCACCCGCTAGTTTCCTCAGAGAGCGTAACCGTGGGACCGGATGATGGCTTTGGCCTTTTCACCCTTCAGGTACTCGACCAAGGCATGGGCTGCCGGCTGGTCCTTGCCCTTGGCGAGAATCGCCGCATCCTGCCGGATCGGTTCATGCAGGTCAGCGGGGACGATCCAGGTGGAACCGCCGCTCAATTGGCCGTCGGTCATGATCTGCGACAGCGCAATGAACCCCAGTTCCGCATTGCCAGTCACAATGAATTGATAAGTTTGCGAGACGTTTTCGCCGGTCACGAACTTCGACTGGAGGGCATCGAACAGCCCGAGTTTCGTCAGGGTGGCCACCGCCGCCGCGCCGTAAGGAGCAGTCTTGGGATTGGTCATGGCCAAGTGCTTGAATAGGCCTTTTTTCAACACCTCGCCCTGATTATCCACATAGCCCGGTTGGGCGGACCATAACACCAGCGTGCCGATGGCGTAGGTGAAGCGGCTGCCGGGCACGGTATCGCCTTCGGCTTCCAGCTTGGCCGGGGTTTTGTCATCGGCGGCGAGGAAAACCTGGAACGGTGCGCCATTTTTGATCTGCGCGTAGAGCTTGCCGGTCGCGCCAAAAGCGAGCAGAGCTTTATGTCCGGTGTCCTTCTCGAATTCGGCGGCGATTTTCCGCATCGGCGCGGTGAAATTGGCGGCGACCGCCACCTGCACCTCGTCGGCTTGGGCCGTCAAGCTGGAAACGGCGAGAATCAGGCTCGCCAGCAAGAGCGTAAAACGCGATTTCATGAGCGAAAACCCTGCGGTGGGTGCGTCAGTCGTTGACGGCGAGAATGACATGGGAAGCCTTGATCAAGGCGCAAGCGCGTTGTCCGGGCACGAAACCCAACTCGTTCAGTGCTTCCCTGGTGATGATGGCGGTGAGTACCCGCCCGCCGGGAAGTTCCAGCTTGACTTCGCTATTGACCGCGCCAGGGATAACTTCCCGCACTGTGCCGTATAGCCGGTTGCGGGCGCTGATACGCAGCTTCTCGTCCGGGGACAGGAGCACGAAGCTCGACTTGATCAGCACCATCGTTTCCTTGCCCAAAACCAGGCCGAGATCCTCCACGGCCTCGTTAGTGACGATGGCGAAGATCTCCAGTCCCTCGCCCATGTCCACTTTCACCTCGCTATTGACCGCCCCTTTTTCCAAGTAACGGACCTGCCCGCGAAACTGGTTCCTAGCACTGGTTTTCATATTGATAGCCTTCAATAAGTTATTGATCTGATCAAAATTTTTCACGCCAGCCTCCATACGGGCCAGGAATCGCCGATGCTCGGCCTCCATAAGCCGGTAGCCGGCGATCACCTGCCTCCCGTAATCGGTGAGCTGGGTTCCTCCACCACCCTTGCCACCGGTTGCGCGCACCACCAGTGGCCGGTCGGCCAGATTGTTCATCGCTTCCACTGCGTCCCAGGCGGTTTTGTAGCTCATCCCCATGCACTTGGCGGCCCGAGCGATGGAGCCGCACTCGTCGATGTGCTCCAGTAACTCGACGCGCCCCGCCCCGAGATAACCGCAACCTTCCCGGTTCAGCCAGAACTGACCTGAAAATTCAAGAGCTTGTGGTTTAGTCATATCCGATCTTCTCCGCTGCTCTTTCGTTATATTTTAACTTATATAACGAAAACAGAATGAAATAGTCAAGTATGGGTGGGCGATTCTGGCTCGATCAACGATGGGAAAAATCGGGGAATCTTGAATAGAATGATGCCCAGGCGCCATATCGGATTAACCGGGGTTTCGCTCTTTCATGAATAATGCCGCTCAGGCGTCCGTCCACTGGAATATCTCCCATGACCGCTCCCCTTTTCTCCACCCCCGCCCGCTGGCAATTCTGGATCGACCGGGGCGGCACCTTTACCGATGTGGTCGCGCGGCGTCCCGATGGCCGACTGGTGGCGCACAAACTGCTCTCCGACAATCCCGAGCATTATCCCGACGCCGCCTTGCAGGGCATCCGCGATTTACTGGGGGTTTCGGCGGACCAAGCGATCCCCGCCGAACGAATCGCGGCGGTAAAAATGGGCACCACCGTCGCCACCAACGCGCTGTTGGAACGCACGGGCGACCGCACCCTGCTGCTGATCACTCGGGGTTTCCGCGACGCCCTGCGCATCGCCTATCAGAACCGGCCGAAACTGTTCGCCCGCCAAATCGTGCTGCCGGAGCTGCTGTACGAACGGGTCGCCGAAGTACGCGAGCGAGTATCAGCCCAAGGTGAAGTTCTCGTCCCGTTCGACTCCGACAACGCCCGTCGCCCGCTGGAAGAAGCCTGGCGCGCCGGCATCCGCGCCATCGCCATCGTGTTCCTGCACGGCTATCGCTTCCCGGAACACGAGCGGCTGGCGGCGGCGCTGGCCAAGCGCATCGGTTTCACCCAGATTTCAGTGTCGCACGAAGTCAGCCCGCTGATGAAGCTGGTCGGACGCGGCGACACCACGGTGGTGGACGCCTATCTGTCGCCGATTCTGCGCCGCTACATCGACCGGGTCGCCAGCGAACTGAGCGGTGTGCGCCTGCTATTCATGCAGTCCCACGGCGGTCTGGCCGACGCCCGTCATTTTCGTGGCAAGGACAGTATCCTGTCCGGTCCGGCCGGCGGCATCGTCGGCGCGGCGCGCACCGCCGCCCGCGCCGGTTTCGAGCGGATCATCACCTTCGACATGGGCGGCACCTCCACCGACGTCGCCCACTATGCCGGCGAGTACGAGCGCGCCTTCGAAACCCTGGTGGCCGGGGTACGGCTGCGGGCGCCGATGCTACATATCCACACCG
>JBATDL010000101.1:0-9009 GCA_049663445.1 Candidatus Competibacter sp. | reverse complement strand
GCTCCGCGCCAGCGCCGAGGAGTGCGCCGCTCACGACCAGTATCTCGACATGCTGGACAAGAAAAGCGGCGGTGCCTGTGTGTGGCGGCGGTTGGATGAGGCGGTGGCTGGCTCGGCCTAGACCCGGTAGTACTCCCGATACCAGGCCACGAAGCGGGCCACGCCTTCCTCGATCGGCGTGGCGGGTCGGTAGCCGACATCCTCGGCCAGCGCCTCGACATCGGCGTAGGTATCCGGCACGTCGCCGGGTTGTAGCGGCAGCAGGTTCTTGACCGCCACCCGCCCCAGGCATTGTTCCAACACCTCGATATAGCGCATCAGTTCCACCGGCCGGTTGCTGCCGATGTTGTAAAGGCGATAAGGCGCGGTGCTGGTGGCCGGGTCCGGCGCGTCGCTCGACCAGTCCGGGTTCGGCGTCGCCACCCGGTCCAGCGTCCGAACCACTCCCTCGACAATGTCGTCGACATAGGTGAAGTCGCGGCGGTGATGACCGTGGTTGAACACGTCGATCGGCTCGCCGGCCAGGATGGCGCGGGTGAACAGAAACAGCGCCATGTCCGGCCGGCCCCACGGCCCGTAGACGGTGAAAAAGCGCAAACCGGTGGCCGGCAGCCCGTACAAATGGCTGTAGGTATGCGCTATCAGTTCGTTGGCTTTCTTGGTGGCGGCGTACAGGCTAAGCGGATGATCGACGTTGTCGTGAACCGAGAACGGCATCCGGGTGTTGGCGCCGTACACCGAACTGGTCGAGGCGTAGACCAGATGCTCGACTTGATGATGGCGGCAAGCCTCCAGAATATTGACGAAGCCGACCAGATTGGAATCGACATAGGCGTGCGGGTTTTGCATCGAGTAGCGTACCCCGGCCTGGGCGGCCAGATTCACCACCCGTTGTGGTCGATGCCGGGCAAAAGTCTCGCTGAGAACCGCCCGCTCCTCCAAGCTGGCGCGCACCTCGGTAAATCCGGGATGTTGTTGCAAGCGGGCCAGCCGCGCCCGCTTCAGGTTGACATCGTAGTACTCGTTCAGGTTGTCGAAACCGATGACCTCGTCACCGCGATCCAGCAACCGTTGGGACAGCGTCGAACCGATGAAACCGGCGCTGCCCGTGACCAGAATTTTCATGGCGGACTCCGCATCGGCCTTTACAAGCGACCGTCCACACTGCCGGCGGGCAGCAGGTATTTGACATCGAACAACACCGCGTTGGGTTTGCCGGCGGCGCGGATGCCCTCCTCCCCCATTTCGCGGAACTGACGATGGCCCACCGCCAGGATCATGGCGTCGTAATATCCTGGTTTCAGCTCCGCGACCGGTTCGATGTCGTATTCATGTCGTGCCTCCCGAGGGTCCACCCACGGATCGTACACATCGACATGGGCGTTGTAGTCGCGAAATTCCCGAACGATGTCTACTACCCGGGTGTTACGCAAATCCGGGCAGTTTTCCTTGAAAGTCAGGCCCAGCACCAATACCTTGGCGTCCATCACCGCGATCCGGCGCTGGTTCATCAGCTTGACCACCCGTTGCACCACATAGGCGCCCATGCCGTCGTTGATACGCCGCCCGGCCAGGATCATTTCCGGGTGGTGGCCGATCTGCTGGGCCTTGGGGGTCAGGTAATACGGATCGACGCCGATGCAATGGCCGCCCACCAGCCCCGGCCGGAACGGCAGGAAATTCCACTTGGTGCCGGCGGCGAGCAGTACTTCCTCGGTATCGATTCCCAAGCGCTCGAACAAAAGCGCCAGCTCGTTGACCAGGGCAATGTTGACGTCGCGCTGGGTGTTCTCGATCACCTTGGCCGCCTCCGCCACCCGGATGCTGGAGGCACGATGGGTTCCGGCGGTGACGATGCACCGGTATAGTGCGTCCACGAATGCCGCCGCTTCCGGCGTGGAACCGGAAGTGATCTTGAGAATGGTGGTGATCCGGTGGTCCTTGTCGCCGGGATTGATGCGTTCCGGGCTGTAGCCGGCGAAGAAATCCGCGTTGAAACGCAAGCCGGATTCCCGCTCCAGAATCGGTACGCAGACTTCCTCGGTGGCACCGGGGTAGACTGTGGATTCGTAGATCGCCACGTCGCCCGGTTTCAATAGCCGACCCACCGTGGTGCTGGCGCCGATCAGTGGACCGAAGTCGGGACGTTTGTAGTCATCCACCGGAGTGGGCACCGTAACGATGTAGACATTGCAGTTTGCCAAATCCTCGGTGCGGTCGGTATAAAGCAGGCGGCGAGCGAGCCGCAGTTCTGCGGGCGTGACTTCCAGCGTGCTGTCGCTGCCGGCCTGTAGCTCGCGGATGCGGGCGGTGTTGATATCCAGGCCGATCGTCGGGAACTGCTTGCCGAATTCGACCGCCAAAGGTAGGCCCACATAGCCGAGGCCGACGATGCCAATGCGGGTGGTGGCAAGATCAAACATGCGATGACGCTCCGTTTGCGGGAAAGGTTGTAAATGCTGGCAAGTATAGAGGAGGAGCCGGACGCGGTGCGTCCGCTGTTGTCGCGGTGGATCACCGCCATGGTACTGTTTGAAAGACTGACGAACTTACCGTCCGACTTTCCCGCGTTTGTGCTGGAAAGCACGCAAAAAACGATCACGGATTTCCTGCCGCTATGATGCGCCTGCTTAGACACTATGGCTCCCAGGCCCTGCTGGTACTGCTGGGGGTGGAAGCGCTCAGCCTGTTTTGGTCGATCTATCTCGGTCGGTCACTGTATTTTATGCTGTTCCAGAATGAAGGCTGGTCTCGCACAAGCGAAGTGGCTTCGAGCGCGGTGGTCTTTATGGTCGTCATGTTGACGATCATGATCGCGCTGGGTTTGTACGAGCGCAATTTCTGGAGCGGAAGGGGCGAAATGCTGCTGCGGGTCGGCGTCAGCTTTCTGTTCGGGCTGTTCGCGATGACGCTGCTTTACCACCTGTTTCCCGGCCTCGCGATCGGTCGTGGCGAGTTTAGTTTCGCGATTGGGATTGCTTTTCTGAGCGTGCTGTTGTTGCGCGCCATCTTCTTCAAAGTTTCCAAGCGCGATCGGCTCAAGCACCGAGTGCTGGTATTGGGCGTGGGCGAACAGGCGGCCAAGATTGAGGCGTTGCAGCAGCAGGGAACCCTGGGGTTCCTGGTCCCTGGATATATCCAGGTCCACGAGCATGAAACGCCGAGAGTGCAGGTTGCCCGCATGTTGCAAGCGAGCGGTAACTTATCCGATCTGGCGGACGAGTTGCACATCGATGAGATCGTGGTGGCCATGGATGACCGGCGCAAGGGATTCCCCTTCGACGAGATTCTGGATTGCAAGGTCAATGGGGTTGCGATCAGTCATTTTCTGGATTTCTTCGAGCGGCAGACCGGCAAAGTCCAACTGGAAGCGCTGAGGCCGAGCAGCATCATCTTTGCCGAAAGGTTCCAGGGAAGGGGGTTTAGAAACGCTGTAAAGCGGGTGTTCGATGTCACCGCGAGCGCCTTGTTGCTAGCGCTGGCTTGGCCATTCATGCTGCTGGCGGCCTTGGTCATTTGGCTGGAGTCGGGTGGCCGTGGACCGATTTTGTACCGGCAGATCCGGGTTGGATTCAAGGACCGATTGTTCGAGGTCATCAAATTTCGCAGCATGGTTGTCGGCGCCGAAAAAGGAGGCAAGGCAGTCTGGGCGCAACCAAACGACTCACGGGTCACGCGGGTCGGTACGGTGCTGCGCGAAACCCGCATCGATGAGTTGCCCCAGTTGTTCAACGTGCTGCGCGGCGATATGAGCTTCGTCGGCCCGCGGCCGGAACGGCCGCAGTTCGTGGCCGACCTATGCCGGGGGATGCCCTGCGATTCCATGCGCCATATGGTCAAGCCGGGCATCACTGGGTGGGCACAGATTTGCTATCCCTACGGCGCTTCCGAAAAGGATGCGCGCGAAAAATTGCAGTACGATTTGTACTACATCAAAAATTACAGTTTTTTCTTCGACGTTGCTGTTCTGTTACAGACCGTTCATGCCATCGTGTGGGGCCGGGGCGCACGTTGATCATTTAACCCGCATCCCCGGCTCCGCGCCGGCATCCGGGCCGAGCAGGTAGATACCGCTCCCGCCGCCGGCCGCCAGCACCATGCCCTCGGAAACGCCGAAACGCATCTTGCGTGGGGCGAGGTTGGCGACCAGCACGGTCAGTCGGCCTTGCAACACCTCCGGCGAGTAAGCGGATTTGATGCCGGCGAAGACCTGACGGGTTTCGCCACCGATATCCAGTTCCAGCCGCAGCAGCTTGTCGGCTCCCGCCACCGCTTCGGCCTTGACGATCCGTGCCACCCGCAAGTCCACCTTGGCGAAATCCTCGATGGTAATGGTGGGGCCGATTGGGTCGTCGCTCAGCGGCCCGCTCGGTGCGGGCGTCGCCTCGCCACTGGGGAAACCTTCCTTGGATTCCTCGATCATCGCCGCGATTTGCGCCATGTCCACCCGCTGCATCAGTGGCTTGAATTCGGCGATGACATGGCCGAGCAGCGGGTTGCCGACATCGCTCCAACGCAGTGGCGGGATCTGCAGGAACTGTTCGACCTGCGCCGCCAGGCCGGGCAGCACCGGCTTGAGGTACAGCGCCAGCACCCGGAACAGGTTTAGGCCCAGGCTGCAAACAGCCTGCACTTCGGCTTCGGCACCGGGCTGTTTGGCCAGCGTCCAGGGTTTCTTCTCGTCGATGTACTGGTTGGCGCGGTCGGCCAGCGCCATGATCTCGCGCATGGCCCGGCCGAATTCCCGCCCTTCGTAAGCCTGGACGATGGAGTCGGCGGCGGCGACAAATTCGGCGTACAACCCCGGTTCGGCGAGACGGTCGGCCAGCTGGCCGCCGAAGCGGCGGGTGATGAAGCCGGCGCTTCGGCTGGCGATATTGACCAACTTGCCGACCAGGTCACTGTTGACTCGGTGCAGGAAGTCTTCGACATTGAGATCGAGGTCGTCGACGCCGTCACTCAGCTTGGTGGCAAAGTAATAGCGCAGATACTCCGGCCGCAGGTGGTTGAGATAGGTGCGGGCCTTGATGAAGGTGCCGCGCGACTTCGACATTTTCTGGCCATCCACAGTCAGAAAACCATGGCAATGCACGGCGGTCGGCTTGCGGAAGCCGGCCCCGGTTAGTTCCGCCGGCCAGAACAGGATGTGGAAATAGGCGATGTCCTTGCCGATAAAGTGGTAGACCTCGGCGGTGCTGTCCGGCCCCCAGAAATCGTCAAAGCGCAGACCGGTGCGGTCGCAGAAGTTCTGAAAGCTGGCCATGTAGCCGATCGGCGCGTCCAGCCAGACGTAGAAGTACTTGCCGGGCGCGTCGGGGATTTCGAAGCCCCAGTACGGCGCGTCGCGGGAGATGTCCCACTCCTGCAAGCCGGTGGTGAACCATTCGTTGAGCTTGTTGATCATCTGCGACTGGATCGGCCCGCTGGCGATCCAGTCCTTCAACATGGCCTCGAAATCGGCCAGTTTGAAAAAGAAATGCAGCGATTCCTTGGTGATCGGCGTCGCGCCGGACAGGACCGAGCGCGGGTTTTTCAGATCGGTGGGGGAGTAGGTGGCGCCGCAGTTTTCGCAACTGTCACCGTACTGATCCGGCGTGCCGCAGCGCGGGCATTCACCCTTGATAAAGCGGTCCGGCAGGAACATCTGCTTTTCCGGGTCGAAGGCTTGCGTGATGACCCGGCGGCTGATGTGGCCGGCTTCGTTCAGTCGCTGATAAATCAGTTCGGCGTAATGGCGGCATTCCGGCGAATGCGTGGAGTAATAGTTGTCGAACTCGATCAGGAAGTCGGTGAAATCGGCTCGATGCTCGCGCCAGATCCGCTCGATCAGTTGTTCCGGGGTCACGCCGTCCTGTTCGGCACGCAGCATGATCGGCGTGCCGTGGGCGTCGTCGGCGCAAAGGTAGTAGCATTCGTGGCCGCGCAGTTTCTGGAAGCGGACCCAGATGTCGGTCTGAATGTATTCGACCAGGTGGCCGATATGGATTGGGCCGTTGGCGTAGGGCAGGGCGCTGGTGACGAGGATGCGGCGGGTTTGGTCGCTCATGGTCCGGATCGTTGCGGTCGGTCGGAAAGATCGCTACGTTAGCAGTATTGCCGCATGGCTGTCATCCGCCGGGCAGAGTGCCGGCTGTGCGGGTTTGGGCAGAAACGAGGAGGTATTTATGCGAGTCAAACTGGTTTTCAGTGGGATCGTGGCGGTTGCGGGACTGATGGTCGCAGGTCCAGCCCACCCCCAGGGGGCGCTGGCGGAGGAAATTTGGAGCGCGAATTTTTGCCAGCAAGCGGTGTCTCTGGCGCAACAGCATGGCGAATCGCCAGATGTGCTGAATCAGGTCAATTGCGAGGGAATGGCGGATAATTACCAGCCCTCGTACTGGCAATGCGTGCTCGCGGCCCTGAAGGCGGATACCCGCCTCAGGTTGGAAGTGGCCCGACAGAAGTGCCTGGTCGGCTATTGAACGCTGCGCCGGGTGCGAACCGAAACGCCCGATTTTCCGATACTGAATCAAATCTATCCTCAGGAGAGACCCTGCTTATGATCGCTGTATCGCGCGCCGATGTGGAAACCGCCCTCAAGGGCTATGTGGACCCCTATCTCGAACAGGATTTGATTACCGCTAAGTGCGTCAAGGACATCCGGATCGAAACCGGTCGGATCGAGGTCGATGTGGAACTGGGATTCCCGGCGGCGGGCTATCGGGACACGTTGGTCGCGGCCCTGCGTGAACGGTTGGCGGCGCTGGGCGCCGGCGAGGCGGTGGTGCGGGTGGAATGCAAGGTGATCGCCCACGAGGTACAAAAGGGGCTGAAACCGATGCCGGGCGTGCGCAACATCATCGCCGTAGCCTCCGGCAAGGGTGGAGTCGGCAAATCCACCACGGCGGTCAATCTGGCCCTGGCGCTCAGCGTCGAAGGGGCGCGGGTCGGCTTGCTGGACGCCGACATCTATGGCCCCAGTCAGCCGCGCATGCTGGGTGCGCGCCAACAGCCGGAATCGCCGGACGGCAAGACGCTGAATCCGGTTGTCAGCTACAACATTCAGTCCATGTCGATCGGCTATCTGATCGAGGAAGACACGCCGATGGTCTGGCGTGGGCCGATGGTGACCCAGACCCTCGAACAATTGCTGCGGGATACCCGCTGGCACGATCTCGATTATCTGATCATCGATCTGCCGCCGGGCACCGGCGACACGCAGTTGACCCTCTCGCAGAAAGTGCCGGTCAGCGGCGCGATCATCGTCACCACACCGCAGGACATTGCCTTGCTGGATGCCCGCAAGGGACTGAAGATGTTTGAGAAAGTAGAGATACCGGTGCTGGGCATCGTCGAGAATATGAGCATCCACATCTGCTCGCAATGCGGCCACGAGGAACATATTTTCGGGGCGGGTGGCGGCCAGCGGATGGCGGAGCAGTACGATGTACCCTTTCTCGGCTCGCTGCCGCTGGACATTCGCATCCGCGAGGAAACCGACGGTGGCCGGCCCACAGTGGTGGCGGAGCCGGACAGCCGCATCGCTGGCCTGTATCGGGAGATCGCCCGCCGCACTGCGGCCCGATTGTCGTTGCAAGCCAGGAACTACAGTCACAAGTTCCCCAGCATCGTGATTCAAAACACCTGAGGTTTCGCCCCATGCGGCTGTGTGATCGCGATATCGAACGCTGTCTGGACGAAGGCAAAATCCGGATCGAACCGCGCCCGGCGTCCGGCCGGATCAATGGCGTCAGCGTGGACCTGCATCTGGGTAACCGGTTCCGAGTGTTCAACGATCACGCCGCGTCGCATATCGACCTCAGCGGGCCGCGGGAAGAAGTGGATCACGCCATCAACCGGATCATGGGCAAGGAGATCCGGATCGGCGCGGACAGCGCGTTTTTCATTCATCCCGGTGAGCTGGCGCTGGCGGCCACCGTCGAGACCATTACCGTGCCGGACGATCTGGTCGGCTGGCTGGACGGCCGCTCCAGCCTGGCCCGGCTGGGATTGATGGTGCATGTCACCGCGCACCGTATCGACCCCGGCTGGAGCGGCGCCATCGTGCTGGAGTGCTTCAACAGCGGCAAATTACCGCTGGCACTGCGGCCCGGCATGGCGATCTGCGCCATCAGTTTCGAAACCCTGAGCAGCCCGGCCATCCGACCCTACCACAAGCGGCAGGACGCCAAGTACAAGCGGCAGACTGGTCCGACCCCGAGTCGGATCGGCGACGACGAGCCGCCCGACCAGAGTCATTGAACGAGTGATCGACCGAGGGAAAACGCATGTCCGCATCCGTGTCGTTATCGCCAGCGATTCAGCCCGCCGCGAAAACCGGTCCGATCCGGCATCTATGGACGGTGGATGAGTTTCAGCGCATGGGGGAAACCGGCTTTCTCGACCCGGAAGCGCGGCTGGAATTGATTGAGGGAGAACTGTTCGAGATGGCGCCGATTGGCAGCTTTCACGCGGGAACCGTGGGTATTCTGAATCGCCTGTTCATGCGGTCGGTTGCCGGTACGCAAGTTGTTTATGTGCAAAACCCGATTGTGTTGGGCGACGACTCCGAACCACAGCCCGACATTGTCCTGCTGCGCCCGCGTGCGGATTACTATTTGGGCGCGCATCCCCGCGCCGGGGATGTATTGCTGCTGATTGAGGTGTCGGACAGCACGGTGCAATTCGACCGCAAGACCAAGGTACCGCTCTACGCCCGGCACGGCATTCCCGAAGTGTGGCTGGTGGTGGGGCCGCGCCGCCGTCACGTTGAGATCTACCGTGATCCGCAACCGGAACACGGTGTTTATCAAACCTGCTTGCAGGTGCGGGAAGGCGGATTGGCGCCCGTTCTGTTGCCAGCGGCGGAAATCCGCCTGGATGAGTTGTTCATCGGCTGAGTGGCGCTTCCTCCAGCCGCAACGGTGCGGCCAGCGGTTGGCCGTCGAACCATACCTGCTCTCCCTCCAGTCGTACCCGTCCTTCCGCGAACCAGCGAATCGCCAGCGGGTATAAGCGGTGTTCCTGCTC
>JBATDL010000100.1:0-2152 GCA_049663445.1 Candidatus Competibacter sp. | reverse complement strand
GTCATTGCCGACGCCGATTTCGATGCGATCCGCGCCCGCTTCGAGCAGGCGGTGGGGCCGGATTGGCGGGTGCGTCTGCCGGGAGTGGGGGCCATGCTGGTCAGCGCCGCCGCCGACCAGATCCACGGTATCGAGCAGGCGGTGGCCAGTCTGGAAGGCTGGCTGAGCGATCCAAACCGGTTTCCGCCGCATTGGATCGCCGCCGTTCGGGACGCCCTGCAAGAGGCCCGCGCCCGTGTGGTCCCCCTGCGGGAAGAGCCCGGGTCAACCGCCGATTAGGGCGTTGCCCGCTTGTGGGTCACCGAAATGTCAGCCATGAGTTCCCCCCTAAATCTTCCCGTCCTGGCCGAAACTGTCGCGCCGCGCTGTCAGGTGCTGGTGATCGATGACGAGCCCGAAGTGCTCAACGCCATGAACCGGCAGTTGCGTCGGGAGTTCGATGTGTTTCTCGCTCATGACGCCGAAGAGGCGTTGGCGATCCTGCGCGAACGGCCGATTCAGGTGGTGATTTCGGACGAACGCATGCCGCGAGTGACCGGTTCCGAGCTCTTCAGTCAGATCAGGGAAGAATACCCACAAGCCATCCGTCTGCTGCTGACCGGTTACGCCGACTTGCAATCGGTGATTCAGGCGGTCAATCAGGCGCACATTCATCGCTACATTACCAAGCCTTGGGACACCACCGAAATCCGCACCATCGTCCGCGAAGCCTACGATCGCCACCGGATGAGCGTGCATAACCAGGAATTACTCCGCGAGCTGCGCGAGGCCAACGAGCAATTGGAGCGGCGCGTGCGGGCGCGCACCGAGCAACTAGAGGAAGCGCTGCGGGAGTTGCGCGACAGCGAACAGCGTTATCGCGGCATTGTGGACAACATCAACGATCCGGTGATGGTCACCGATCTGCGGGCGCGCATTCTGTCGGTGAACCCGGCGTTCGTGCGGGTGACGGGCTACACGGTCGAGGAGGTGCTGGGTCGCCATCCCAGGCTGATGGCCTCCGGGCATCATGACCCGGAATTCTACGCCGGGCTGTGGCGGCAGTTGCTCGCCGAGGGCATCTGGCGCGGCCATATCGTGAACCGCCGCAAGAACGGCGAAGTTTACGTGCAGCGGCTGACGGTTTCCACCGTCCGCGACGATGCCGGCAACGGCTTGTACGTGGCGGTTTACACCGACCTGACCGAAGAGATGCAGGAATTGGAGCGGGCACGGTTCCAGGCCCAGCACGACGCCCTGACCGGGCTGCCCAACCGGACGCTGCTGTTCGACCGGCTTTCCGAGGCGATTCGGGAAGCCCGCCGTCGCGACAACCGGGTGGGCGTGCTGTTCATCGATCTCGACGGGTTCAAGCCGGTCAACGACCAGTATGGCCACGAAATAGGCGATATCCTGCTGCAAGCCTTTGCCCAGCGTCTGGAACAGAGTGTGCGCGAATCCGATACGGTGGCGCGGCTGGGCGGCGACGAGTTCGTGGTGGTGTTACGGGAGGTCGAGACGCCCGAGGACGCGGCCCAGGTGGCGCGGAAGATTTTGGCTGGGCTGCAACAGTCTTTTCAGCACGGCGCCCTGGAGCTGCGACTGGGGGCCAGCATCGGCATCGCACTCTGGCCGGACCACGGCGACGCCGCCGGCGTCCTGTTGAAGAACGCCGACGGCGCCATGTATGCCGTCAAACAGAGCGGTCGCTCGTCCTATTGCTTCCACGATCCGGCCGCGCTGGCCTCGGCCCCACCGGGCGGCTAGCCGGCGACCTGAAGGACGATCTTGCCGCGGGCGTGGCCGGTCTGGCTGATGGCGTGCGCCTGGCGGACCTCGGCCAGCGGCAGCACGGTATGGATCACCGGCTGCATCCGTCCCTCGTCGATCAGGCGGGCGATTTGGGTCAATTGCTCGCCGCTGGGGTGGATGAACACGAAGGCGCCGCGAGCTCCATGGGTCGCGGCGACCGCTTCCGGCGGCGGACTGACCACCGAGACCAGAATGCCGCCGGGTTTCAGGACCTGCCAGGATCGCTTTTGGGTGTCGCCGCCGATGGTGTCGAACACCACGTCCACGTCTTTTGCTACATCTTCGAAATGAGTTTTGGTGTAGTCGATGAACTGGTCCGCGCCCAGTTCGGTCACGATGCCGGAATTGAGCGCCGAGGCGG
>JBATDL010000099.1:0-6254 GCA_049663445.1 Candidatus Competibacter sp. | reverse complement strand
GCGTGGCGCTGGACGCGCTGGATTTTCAGCGCATCCGCGATGTGGCGCCGGGCGAGGCTGTGCTGTTCGACCTCGATGGGCGCATGCACGCCCGCCAGTGCGCCGATCGCCCGAGCTACTCCCCCTGTATCTTCGAATTCGTCTACCTGGCCCGGCCCGACTCGATCATGGATCAGGTCTCGGTGCACAAGGCCCGGCTGCGGATGGGCGAATACTTGGCTGAAAAAATTCTGCGGGTCTGGCCGGATCAGGACATCGACGTAGTGATCCCGATACCCGATACCAGCCGCACCGCCGCCCTGCAGATGGCTTCGATCCTGGGCATCAAGTATCGGGAAGGCTTCATCAAGAACCGTTACATCGCCCGCACCTTCATCATGCCCGGCCAGAAAATCCGCAAGAAATCGGTGCGGCAGAAGCTGAACGCGATCGACCTGGAATTTCGTGGCAAGAACGTGTTGCTGGTGGACGATTCCATCGTTCGCGGCACCACGTCCGAACAGATTATCTGCATGGCTCGGGAGGCCGGCGCCCGCAAGGTGTACTTTGCCTCGGCCGCGCCACCGGTACGCTATCCGAACGTCTACGGCATCGATATGCCGGCCGCTCACGAACTGATCGCCCATGGCCGTTCCGAGGAAGAAATCGCTCAGGCCATCGGTGCCGATCACCTGATCTTCCAGGATTTGTCCGACCTGGAAGAAGCGGTGCGGCGTGGCAACCGCGCGCTCAAAACCTTCGATGCCTCCTGCTTCACCGGCGAGTACGTGACCGGCGACATCGACCGGGCTTATCTGGACTGTCTGGCCCGCGAACGTTCCGACAGCGTCAAGATCGCCTATGAAACCGCCGAAAACGCGTTCATCGACCTGCACAATGATGCCTGAGCGCGGTGCTCGGTCTTTTTGACAGCACGGTGCTGACCCTCTAAGCTTGATAGCCAGCGCCGATTTGAGTGTTCAGCTTGCAGGCGCTTAACAAATTTTGCTAAAGCGGGTTAAACCTGCCTGGGCCGTCCCCACCGAGCGGGTTTTTTCATGCCCGCGCGCCGCCGGCGCCATCAGGGCACTCCGCAGCGATTTTGCAACCTCCTGACTCACTGCGGAGACGCCCAGACATGTCCATCGATAACACTCCCGAACTTGGTTTCGCCAGCCTGGCGGTGCGCGCCGGCCAACAGCGCACCTTCGAAGGCGAGCATGCCGAACCGATTTTCGCCACCTCCAGCTTCGTGTTCGCCAATGCCGCCGAGGCCGCCGCCCGCTTCAGCGGCGCGGTCGCGGGCAACATTTATTCCCGCTTCACCAATCCGACCGTGCGCGTGTTTCAGGAGCGGCTGGCGGCGCTGGAAGGCGGTGAAGCCTGCATCGCCACATCCTCCGGGATGGCGGCGATCCTGGCGACCTGCATGGCGCTGCTGAAAAGCGGCGACCACATCGTCTCGGCCAACAGCATTTTCGGCAGCACGATTTCACTATTCACCAACTACTTGAGCAAGTTTGGCATCGCCACCAGCTACGTCTCCTTGTCCGACCCCACCGCATGGGAAGCCGCGATCCGCCCGGAAACCCGGCTGTTCTATCTGGAAACCCCGTCCAATCCGCTGATGGAGTTGGCCGATATCCGGGCGCTGGCCGACCTTGCCCATGCCCACGGCTGCCTGCTGGTGGTGGACAACTGTTTCTGTACCCCCGCCCTGCAACGACCGTTCCTACTGGGCGCCGATCTGGTGATCCATTCCGCCACCAAGTACCTGGACGGTCAGGGCCGTTGCGTTGGCGGCGCTGTGGTCGGCGACCAGCAGCGGGTCGGCGTCGACATCTACGGTTTTCTGCGCACCGCCGGCCCCACCTTGAGCCCGTTCAACGCCTGGGTGTTCCTCAAGGGATTGGAAACCCTGTCCCTGCGGATGCGCGCCCATAGTGCAGGAGCCCTGCACCTGGCCCGCTGGCTGGAGGCCCAGCCGGCGGTGGAGCGGGTCTATTATCCCGGCCTGCCCTCGCACCCGCAGCACGAGTTAGCGAAACGGCAGCAGAGCGACTTCGGTGGCATCGTCGCGTTCGAACTGCGCGGTGGCCGGGAAGCAGCCTGGGCGCTGATCGACGCCACCCGGCTGATTTCGATCACCGCCAACCTGGGCGACACCAAGAGCACCATCACCCATCCCGCCACCACCACCCACGGCCGGCTGACTCCGCAAGAACGCGAAACCGCCGGCATCCGCGAAGGGCTGGTGCGCATTTCGGTGGGCCTGGAGGAGGTCGCAGACCTCCAGCGCGATCTGGAACGAGGCTTCCAGCGTATCGCTTCTCACGCCGATCTTTCTTCCACCGGGGGAGAAGCGACGGCTCGATGATCAAAGCCATCACTTTCGATCTGGACGACACGCTTTGGGAAGTCTGGCCAGTCGTCGAACGCGCCGAGCAGCTGCTGCACGACTGGCTGGCGGCGCGTTACCCGCGCATGACCGAGCAGTTCACACCGCTGGAGCTGCGGGATTTATCGAGCGAGGTGGTCGCTGCCCGCCCGAACATGGCCCACGACCGCACCTGGCTGCGCAAGGCGGCGTTGAACCTGGCAGCGCGGCGGGTCGGTTACCGGGAGTTCGATGTGGAAGGCGCGTTCGCGGTGTTTTTCATCGCCCGCAACGCGGTGGAACCGTTCGCGGACGTGCGGCCGACCCTGGAGCGGTTGGCCCGGCGCTATACGCTGGCGTCCCTATCCAACGGTAACGCCGACCTGCGGCTGATCGGTTTGCACGATGTCTTTACCTTCTCGCTCAATGCCATCGATGTGGGTGCGGCCAAACCGGAACCGTTGATGTTCGAGCTGGCCCGTCAACGACTGGCGGCGCGGCCCGAACAGATCGTCCATGTCGGCGATGACCCGGAACACGATGTCTTCGGCGCGGCTCAAGCCGGTTTTCGCACGATCTGGGTCAATCGCACGGGTCTGGACTGGCCCGGTGGTCCACGAGCAGAAGCGGAAATCGGTAATCTGGCGGAACTGGAAGGGGTGTTGACGATGTGGGAAGGTGATATCCCCTGAGACCCGCACGCCAGCGACGGTCTACCAGGGAATCGGTTGACCGTCGCGGAAGAAACCGCCGGTCGGTCCATCGTCCGGCAGGGTGGCGGCCCAAACGATGCCGGTGGCACCCTCCTCCACCGTCCGCTCGGCGTTGGGACCGCCTATGTCGGTGCGCACCCAGCCCGGACAGACCGAATTAACCAGAATGTTATAACCCTGGGTCTCGGCGGCCAGGATGCGCGTCAGCGCGTTCAGCGCGGTCTTGGAAATCCGGTAGGCCGGCGATTTGCCTTCCATCTCGTTCAATTGCCCCATACCGCTGGAGACATTGACAATACGACCGTAATGATGCTGCTTCATCAGCGGCACCAGTTCCTGAGCCAGAAGCAGTGGGCCGTACAGGTTGGTTCTCAGCGTCGCCGTCAGGGTTTCCAGGCTGGCGTTGAACACGCTGGCGTTGCCCGAATCTTCCGAACCATGGCTGTCGAGAAAGACTCCGGCGTTGTTAACCAATATATCCACCCGGCCGCATCGGCTGTGCATGAATGCGCCCAGGTCGGCGATGCTGCTTTCCGAGGTAACGTCCAATGCCTGGAACAGCACGTCCAAGCCCTCGGCCAGCAATTTTTCCAGCGCCATTTCGCCCTTGCCCGCATTGCGGCTGGTGAGAAGCACGCGGAAGCCGCGCTTGGCCAGTTGCCGGGCCGTTTCCAGACCCAGCCCGCGGTTGGCGCCCGTCACCACCGCCACGGGCGAAGTGTTATTACCGGTCAGCATGATGATCTTCTCCAGTCCAGCCCTGCTTGTTGTTAAAATAACACTGATTGTTGTAAATCTTAACAGCATCTCTCCTGTAAGAAAAACAAAACCCTATCGGCTCAATAGGCCGGCTGGCCCCCACAACTTTCTCCAACGCAACAAAAAAGGGCGCGATACGCGCGCCCTTTGCCCGGCTTGCGCAAAACTCAGGTATTGATTTTGTGCAGGGCGCGGCCGTGGACGGACAGCGCCGCCTCGTGCATCGCCTCGTACAAAGTCGGGTGGCCATGGATGGTCCGGGCCAAATCCTCACTGCTGGCGTGGAACTCCATCGCCAGCACCGTTTCCTGGATCAACTCGGAGGCATAGGGACCAATGATATGGCAACCCAGCAGCGCGTCGGTTTCCGCGTGAGCCAGCATCTTGACCATGCCGACGGCGGCATCCATCGCCTTGGCGCGGCCGTTGGCGCTGAATGGGAAGGTACCGATCTTGTAGGGGATGCCTTCGGTCTTGAGCGCCTGCTCGGTCTTGCCGACCCAGGCAATCTCCGGATCGGTATAGATCACCCAGGGAATGGCGTCGTAGTTCAGATGACCGTGCTGGCCGGCGATAATTTCGGCCACCATAACGCCTTCTTCCGAACCCTTGTGGGCCAGCATCGGCCCACGCACCACATCGCCGATGGCGTACACGCCCGGCAGGTTGGTCTCGCAATGCTCATTAACGTGGATAAAGCCCCGTTCACCGAACAGCAGATCGGACTCGGGAGCGGCAACGTTGTCAGTGTTTGGCCGTCGGCCCACCGACACCAGTAGTTTCTCGAACACGATCTCATGGTCGCCGTCCTTGTCCTTGAAGTGGACCTTGACACCGTCCTCGGTTTTCTCGGTGGCGATCACGCGGGTGCCGAGCCGGATGTCCAGGCCCTGTTTCTTGAACTGGCGCAGTGCGTCGCGAGCGATCTGCTGGTCGGCCAGGGCCAGGAAATCCTCGACCGCCTCCAGCATGACGACTTTGGCGCCCAGGCGATTCCACACGCTGCCCAGCTCCAGGCCGATCACACCGGCGCCGATCACGCCCAGGGTTTCGGGCACCTGGCGGAAATCCAGAGCGCCAGTTGAATCCACGATAACACCTTCGGCGTTGTCCACCGAGGCGGCACCGATTTCGATCGGCACGGAACCGGTGGCAATAATCACATTATCGGCGCTCACCACGTCAGTCGAACCGTCACGGTGGGTGATTTCCACCTGCCGGTCGGCCAGCAGCTTGCCATGACCTTGCAGCCATTCGACGCCGTTGGCCTTGAACAGAGCGCCGATGCCATTGGTGAGTTGCAGCACGATGTCTTCCTTGCGCGCCATCATTCGGTCGAGATCCAGCCTGACTCCTTCGACATGGATACCGTGGCTTTCGATGCCTTCCTTGAGGTGATGGTACTGTTCGGAGGATTCGAGCAAGGTCTTGGACGGGATGCAGCCTACATTCAGACAGGTGCCGCCCAAGGCGGGATCGCCCTTGAAATTAATCCACTGCTCCACGCAGGCGGTTTCCAGACCGAGCTGCGCGCAGCGGATTGCCGCCACGTAGCCGGCGGGACCACCCCCGATGATGACCACATCGTAAGTCTTTGCCATTACTTGCACCTATCAGCAAATAGGGAATAGGGGACAAGAAGCGGGGGACAGGAGGACAGGGAACCGGCTTAACGCCATGTACTCACCCCGATACCTGTCCTTTTCCCACCTCAGACGTTCAGAACCAGCCGGGCCGGATCCTCGATGCACTCCTTGACGGTGACCAGGAAGGTCACGGCCTCGCGCCCGTCGATGATGCGGTGATCGTAGGAGTGGGCCACGTACATCATCGGCCGAATCACGATCTGGCCATTTTCCGCCACCGGCCGGTCCTTAGTGGCGTGCATGCCGAGGATGCCGCTCTGTGGCGGATTGAGGATCGGCGTGGACATCAACGAGCCGAACACGCCGCCGTTGGTGATGGTGAAGGTGCCACCGGTCATGTCCTCAACGGTCAAGGTCCCTTCTTTCGCCTTCTGGCCAAACTCGCTGATCGCTTTCTCGATGTCAGCCAAGCTCATCTGGTCGACGTCGCGCAGGATCGGCACTACCAGGCCGCGCGGCGAGGACACCGCAATGCCGATGTCGTAGTAACCGTGGTAAACGACATCGTTGCCGTCGATCGAACCGTTCACCGCCGGATAGCGCTTGAGTGCCTCGATCACCGCCTTGACGAAGAAGCCCATGAAGCCCAAGCGGACGTTGTGGGTCTTTTCGAACTGATCCTTGTAGCGGCTGCGCAGATCCATCACCGGCTTCATGTTGATTTCGTTAAAAGTCGTCAACATGGCGGTGCTGTTCTTGGCCATCAGCAGCCGCTCGGCGATGCGGGCGCGCAGCCGGGTCATCGGTACGCGCTGCTCCAGCCGACCGAGGGCATCGGGC
>JBATDL010000098.1:0-1694 GCA_049663445.1 Candidatus Competibacter sp. | reverse complement strand
TTTCTTTCAGGAGCAGGGGCGCTGGCAACTCTTTCACCGCATGGCGGAGCAAATGACGGTGCTCCTGCCTGAAGAACCAAAGCTCTGGTCCTATTTCGGCACCGCCAACATCCTCCTGGGCCGACACGATGCGGCGCTGACGGCTTACGATCAAGCGCTCACGATCAATCCCAATCTGGACGAGAAAGGGGAATCAACTGCTCTTTACCGTACTGTAGTACTAAGCAATCTTGACCGTCACACTGCCGCCCTGAAGGTACTGGAATCACTCCCGAAACCGGCTTCTGAAAATACGCAATTCCGGCATGACCTTGCTCATGCTGACATCCTGATGTGGCTGGACCGCTGGGAAGAGGGCTGCGCGGAACTAGACGACGTTTTGGATCGTTTTCCGCCGGACCTCTGGACAGACGAGATGTTTATCATTACCAAGCTCATCACAGGCACGCAAAACCCGGCCATCTGGCGGCGTTTCATCGCGGTCTGGCTGGAGTTGTTCGCACACCACGAACGGCTCACACAACTGGGTCAGGGTTTGGTCTGGCACATTCGTGCATTAACGCTGCCCTGGATCAGCGATTCGGTGGCCCGCGCCTGGTATGACACCTGGCAAGAGCTGGCCGGTGATCTCGAAGAGATGGCCTTACCCTTGCGGCTCCTCAAGGCCGGCGTGGACTACAAGGCAACCCGCGATCCTCAAGTTCTCCTGGCATTGGCTCAGGAGGAACGCCGGCTGCTGGAACCCTGGCTGATCAATCTGTTCCGGGAAGAGCCCGATGCAATCGACCGCGAGATGGAAAATCTGCTGCATGTGGTGAAACAGCGGCTGAAGCAAGCGGTGGACGCAGAACTTATGCCCCGCGCCGCCACGGCCAACGCCGCCGACCCGCCGGCCGCCGGTGCATGAAGAACCGGTACAGTACCGGAATCACGAACAGCGTCAGCACGGTGGAAAAGGCCAGTCCCCAGACGATACTGGCCGCCACCGGACCCCACAGCAACGACTTCCCCGCCAGCCCGAACGCCAGCGAAAACAATCCCGCAATCGTGGTGCCGGTGGTCATCAGGATGGCGATCACCCGCCGGCGCACGGCGTACAGCGTGGCGTGCAAGGTGGACATGCCAGCGGCGCGGCGGGTGTTGGCGGCATCGATCAGCACGATGGCCGAGTTAACCGCGATGCCGGTCAGGGCAATGATCCCGTAAAGCGTATACAGCGACAGCGGATTGCCCGACACCAACAGGCCCAGCGTGACGCCGGTAAAGGCCAGCGGCACCGTCACCAGGATCAGCAGCGGCTGAAAGTAGCTGCGAAACTGTGCGGCCAGGATCAGATAAATCAGCCCCACGCCGAGCAGAAACAGCGGCCCCATCGCATCCAGCGACTCGTTGATGTCGTCCAGTTCGCCGGAGAAGTCGAGATTGGTGGCGGGATAACGCGCTCGAATCTTTTCCCACTCCGCGCGCAACCGATTATTCGCCGCGAGGGTATCGGTCGTCTCCTTGTCCAGATCGGCTTCCACGGTGATGGCGCGGCGCAGGTTCCAATGCCGGATCAGGCCGAGACTCTTGCGTTCCTCCGTCACCAGCAGCGCGCCCAGGGTCGTGGTTCCGCCGCCGGGCAGGGCGATGGGATCGTCCAGCACCTCCCGCACGCGCGCCACCGTGCGCGGCGCGGCGCGAACCCGCAATTC
>JBATDL010000097.1:0-4265 GCA_049663445.1 Candidatus Competibacter sp. | reverse complement strand
CACAGCCGAACTACTCGCCCGGCGCATCTTCGCCGAACAGGTCCGGCTACTGTATGCCCAGGCTCCGCTCGGTACGGTCGCCAGCCTGCTGATTGCGCCCATGCTGGCGCTTATCCACTGGGACATCGTACCGCACGCGGTGCTGCTGGGCTGGCTGGCCCTGCTGGAAACGACCCTCCTGGTCCGGCTGGCGCTGATCGCCGCCTTCCGGCGCCGCCGGGAACCGGATGTCGACGCCGACCGCTGGGCCAGGCGCTATACCTGGGCCTGCGCCGCCAGCGGTGTCTGCTGGGGCGGTTGCGTCGTCCTGCTGATCCTCGCGCCATCCCTGGCGTACCAAAGCTTCACCGCGCTGGTGCTGGGCGGCGTGCTGATGGGCGGCGTGCTGACCATGACGCCGGTGCTGGTCACCTACGTCGCCTACGCCCTGCCGCTGATCCTGCCGCCGGTGCTCTGGCTACTGCTGCGGGACGATCCGCTGCGCGCCACCATGGGAGCCGCCGGCATCCTGTACCTGCTGCTGGCGCTGGGCACCGCCCAGCACTACCACCAGACGCTCACCCGTTCGCTGCGGCTGGCACTGGAAAACGCCGGGCTGGCCCAATCGTTCGCCGCAGCCAAGGAACAGGCCGAGGCGGGCAACCAGCAACTGGCCGAGCAACAAGCAGCGCTGCGGAGCAGCGTGGAAGCTATGCGCGAGCTGTACGAGGTCATCTCCACTCCGCGCCGCCACCCCAACGACCAGATCCAAGCCATGCTAGCGATGGGCTGCCAGCGCTTCGGGCTAACGATCGGCATCCTGGCGCATGTCGAGGATGACCGTTACGAGATCGTCCAGGCCATCACGCCCGGCGGCGAAATCAGCCGGGGAGACGTCTTCGCCCTCGGCGACACCTATTGCCGCGACACCCTGCGCGCCCGGGAGCCGCTGGGCCTCGAACACGTCTCGACCAGCGACTGGCGCCGGCACCCCTGTTACCTGAAATTCAAGCTGGAAGCCTATCTGGGCGCACCGGTCCAGGTCGGCGAGCACATCTACGGCACGCTCAACTTCTCCAACTTCCGGCCGAGACCGACGCCGTTCGCCGCCGTGGACCGCGAGTTGATCCAGCTCATGGCCCGTTGGGTGGGCAGCGCCCTTGAACAGGAGCAGATGGCCGTGGCCGCACAACGGCAGCAGGCTCTGCTGGCCCACGCTTCGCGCCTCAATACCCTGGGCGAAATGGCCTCCGGGCTGGCGCATGAGATCAACCAGCCGATCACCGCTATTTCCCTGTACGCCGAGACCGGTCTGACCCGCTTGCGCAACGGCCCGGTCGAACCGGCTGAACTGCGGGAAACTTTGGAGAAAATCGCCGCGCAGAGCACCCGGACCCACACCATCATCCAGCAGGTCCGCCATTTCGCCCGCCAGAGCAAACCTCAATACCTCACGGTACGGGTCAGTGCTCTGCTCGACGACATCGCCGACTTCCTGGACATGGAAACCCGCCGCCATCATGTCCATCTCCGTCAGGATATCGGCCCGGACTTGCCGCCCGTGCTGGCTGACCCCCTGCAAGTCCAGCAGGTGATCCTCAACCTGGTGCGCAACGCGGTGGACGCCACGGGCACGGTCGACGGCCCACGCACCATCCTCCTTTCCGCCTGCCTCGGACCGGATGGGGTCGAACTTGCGGTTCAGGATAACGGCCCCGGCCTGGATCCCAACCTGCTCAGACAGTTGCCGCACCCCTTTTTCACCACCAAGCCCGATGGCCTGGGTCTGGGGCTATCGATCAGCCAATCCATCGTTGAAACCCACGGCGGCCGGCTGTGGGCCACGCCCAACCGGGGCGCCGGCGCTACGTTCCACTTTACCCTGCCCGCCGCCGCCCGGATCCATCGTCCCGGACGGGTGGAACTTGCCCTCTAGCCGCAAGGGATCCCGCCGGGAAACCGCACCATGGCGCATCTCGACAAAGCTGCTCTCCGAAGACTCTTCCGTTTCCGGCCCCGTGCCTTGCCGGCCCCGGACGATCTGGCCGCGCCGCCGCCGGACTCGCGACGCAAGCGCCTGCGCCGCTTCAGCGCCTATCCCGTGCTCATTACCTCGATCTACATCGGCGGCGGCCTGCTCTGGGTGCTGGGCGGCGACCCGCTGCTAAGCGCGTGGCTAGCCGGGGCGGGACCCCTGCCCGTACTGAGGCCGCTCGCGAACGTCCTGGTGGTCGCCGCCAGCGGCGGTCTGCTGTACGGGCTGCTGCGGTTCTACGTCAAAACGGCACACCGTACCCACCTGGCCCAGGACATGCGGCTGGCGGAATTCATCGAAATGATCACCGATGTGGCTTTCATCAAGGATCGCGAAGGCCGCTACCTGCTGCTCAATTCGGCGGGCGCCCGCCTGGTCGGCCGGCCCCTGACCGCTTGTCTGGGCCAGGACGACCGCATGCTGTTTCCCGCAGAAATCGCCCCGAAGCTGATGGAGGCGGACCGCCGGGTCATTGCCAGTGGCTACCTGCTAAACAGTGAAGATACGTTTGATATTCGTGGCGAACAGCGCACCTTCCAGTCGACCCAATGGCCCTATCGCGATGCCGACGGTCGCATCATCGGCGTCATCGGCATCGCCCGCGATATCACCACGCGGAAACAGACCGAGGAACAGTTGCGGCACGCCCGCGATGAGTTGGAAACCCGGGTGCGAGAGCGCACCACCGAACTGGTGGCCGCCAATCAGACCCTGGAGCGGCTGATCGCCGCCCGCGTGCAAACCGAAATTGCCCTGCGCGACAGCGAGGAACGCTTTCGCCAGCTTGCCGAGCACATCCGCGAAGTATTTTGGGTGTACGGCATCGTGGAAGAACGACTTCTGTACGTCAGCCCGGCCTACGCAGAAATCTGGGGGCGTGCCGTGCACAGTTTTCAGGAACGGCCGCTGGACTGGCTGGAGGCCATTCACCCCGACGACCGCCCGCGCATTCAGGCGGCGCACACCGCCAAGCTGGAATCAGGCCGGATCGACGAAGAGTACCGCATCGTCCGCCCGGATGGCGCAGTCCGCTGGATCTGGGATCGTGGCTTTCCCATCCGCGACGCGGCCGGTTATGTATACCGCATCGCCGGTCTGGCCGAGGACATCACCGCCCGCAAGCTGGCCGACGATCAACTGCGACGGCAGCAAGTGGAGCTGGCCAAGATGTCGCGGCTCAGCCTGGCGGTCGAGCTGGCCTCCAACCTGGCCCACGAACTCAACCAGCCGCTGGCGGCCATCGTCGCCTACACCCAGGCGTGCCTGACCCTGCTGCGGGGGGATGTCACCGACCCCCGCGAGCTGACCGGCACGCTGGAGGAAGTGGTCAACCAGGGATTGCGGGCCGGTGGCATCATCCGCCACCTGCGTGGGCTGGTGCAGAAACATCCGGCCGCCCAAACCAAAATCGATCTCAATGCCCTGATTCGCTCGGTGGTTTACTACGCACAACTGGAACTGCACCAGGCCGACATTACGGTGCGGCTGGAACTGGCGGAACCGCTGCCGGCCATCCTGGCCGACGACATTCAAATCCAGTTGGCGGTGCTCTACCTGGTGCGCAACGCCATCGAGGCCATGCAGGGCTTGAGCGACGGACCACGCGAACTGCTGCTGCACACCGCCTCGCTCGATACCGGCACCGTGCTCACTACCGTCCGCGATACCGGACACGGCTTCAGCCCGGAAGCAGCCGAACGGCTGTTTGAGCCTTTCTTTACCACCAAGCCTGGCGGCATGGGCTTGGGACTATCGGTCAGCCGCTCGCTGGTCGAATCCCAGGGCGGGCAGGTGTGGGCTACACCCAATCCCGACCGTGGGGCCTCGTTCCATTTCACCTTGCCGGTTTACACCCACTACCGATGGCCGCCCACACCCACATGAACGAAATCGCTCCCACCGTTTTTCTCATCGACGACGACCAGGCGGTGCGCGACGCGGTCGGCCTGCTGCTGCGAGCGACCGGACTGAACGTGGAATCCTTCGCCAGCGCCACCGCCTTTCTCCAATCCGACGGCGTCCGGCGACCCGGTTGCCTGCTGCTGGACGTGCGTATGCCGGGCATGAGCGGCCTGGATCTACAGAAGCAGTTGCGGGATCAGGGCCATCGAATTCCGATCATCTTCATGACCGGCCACGGCGATGTACCCATGGCGACCCGGGCGATGAAGACCGGGGCTTTCGACTTCATCGAAAAACCGTTTCAGGGACAAACCCTGCTGGCGCGAGTTCGGGAAGCACTGGAATGGGA
>JBATDL010000096.1:0-5329 GCA_049663445.1 Candidatus Competibacter sp. | reverse complement strand
CTGTTGGCGCTGGGCAGTTGGGACGAGCAGCGCTTCCATCCCGGTGCCGGCACGCTGTTTCTGGGGCGGGCCGGCGAACTGGTCGGCCGGGTTATGCGGGCGCGTTTGTTGGCCGGCGAGTGGCGGGCACGGTCCGATCCGCCCTCGGTACGCGGGGGCTAAAGCACGTTCACTGTTCTCCCCGATACCCCCCCAGCCAACCATCCAGCCGTGTGTGGGCTTCGTCGGTACCTTGGCGGGTGAGCGCCGAGAACAACTGGGCGCTGGCGCCCGGATAATCCGCAGCCAGTCCCCGTTTCAACTGGGCCAGCGCCGCCAGCGCCGCGCCCCGACTGAGTTTGTCCGCCTTGGTCAACAGGATATGCGCCGGCAGTTCGCGGAAGGCGCAGCCGTCCAGCAGTTGGCGGTCCATTTCGGTCAGCGGATGGCGGATGTCCATTAGCAGCAGCAGACCGCGCAGCGCCGCGCGCTCGCGCAGGTAGCGTTCCAGTAGTTCCCCCCAGTGCCGGCGGATCGAGTCCGGAACCTGGGCGTAGCCGTAACCCGGCAGATCGACCAGATAGCGATCCGGCTCCACCAGAAAGAAGTTGAGCAGTTGGGTCCGACCGGGCGTTTTGCTGACACGGGCCAGCCGCCGCTGGCCCGTGAGGAGGTTGAGAGCGCTGGATTTGCCGGCGTTGGAGCGACCGGCGAAGGCCACTTCCCGGCCGGTGTCGGGCGGAAGTTGGGCCAAGGCGTTGACGCTGTACAGAAAGCGGACCCCGCGCCAGCGGCCGGTGGTCGGCGCGATTTCGATGGGGATAGGAGTAGTGTTGTTGGGGTTTCTCATTGAACTCAAAGGCCGAAACTGATATATAAAACTGCCGCTTTCGGGACGGGGCCGATTCAGGTAAACAACGGTTCCGTCACCGCTGAGCGAGGCTTGGCCACCGGTCCGCGCTGCTTTGTTCTGCGCCGGCGGCAGGTCGCCTGAACCGAATACCGTCATCGTACAGGAGCCTTCCAAAAATGAAAAAACTCGTTGTGATCGCCGCGACCTGCGCATTGCTCGGTTCCACAACCGCCGCGCTGGCCGCCGGCGACGCCACCGCCGGCAAGGCCAAGTCCGCCACCTGCGCGGCCTGCCATAACCCGGACGGCAACAGCATTAATCCCCAGTATCCCAAACTGGCGGGGCAAAGCACCGATTATCTGCTCAAGCAATTGCAGGAATTCAAAAGCGGCGCCCGCGTTAACCCAATTATGGCCGGCATGGTCGCGGCGTTGAGCCCGCAGGATATGGAAGACCTGGCGGCTTATTTTTCGTCCCAGCAGATTGCTCGCGCCGCTGCCGATCCGACCTTGGCGCCAGTGGGTGAGGCCCTCTTTCGCGGCGGGGATCTGAACAGCGGCGTTCCGGCCTGTATGGCTTGTCACGGCGCCACCGGTGCTGGCAACCCGGCCGCCAAATTCCCGGCGCTGGCCAGCCAGCACGCGGAATACGCCGAGATTCAGTTGAAAGCCTTCCGCGCCATGGAACGCACCAACGACGCGGGTCAGATGATGCGCAGTATCGCAGCGAAATTGACCGATCCGCAAATCAAGGCGGTCTCGTCCTACGTTCAGGGCTTGCAGTAAAGGTTCGGGCAAGTCGGGACCGGATATCCGCCGGTTTCGCATAAGGGTGGCCGGACACGGCCACCCTTATTTCTTTCGCCCCGTCCGATCTTGACGACGGCCAGACTTAAACCTGTTCGAAATGCTTGAACCGATTCCACCCGGTCGGGTCGAACAGGCTTCCCCGCACGCTTTCCCGAACCCATGCCGTGAACGAAACCGCCATCCGTCCATCCGATCACCGCCGTACCCTGGGCTGGGTGTTTCTGGAATTTTTCGGTTCCATGAACCTGGCGATTACCCTGCTGGTGGTAGTGGCGGTCGCTTCGGTGATCGGCACGGTGTTGCAGCAAAACCAGCCTTATCCGGATTACATGCTCAAATTTGGACCATTCTGGTTCGAGGTGTTCCGCCGGCTGGGGTTGTACGATGTCTACGGCACCGGCTGGTTTGTCGGTATCCTGGCGTTCCTGATTTTGTCCACCAGCATTTGCCTGTACCGTCAGGCGCCGGGGATGTTGCGGGAGATGGTTCGTTTCCGCGCCAACGTCCAGGCTCGTTCGCTGCGCGGTTTCCACCAGCACGCCGAGTGGCGGCTGCCGGATCGCGACCTCAAAGCCGCGCTAGGCGCGGTGACCGAGGTGCTGCGGGCGCGAGGCTATCGCTGGCGCACCCACGATAGCGGTGATCACCAAGTGGTGGCGGCGATGAAAGGGCGCTACAACCGCCTCGGTTATCTGTTTACCCACGCTGCGGTGGTGATGATCGGTATCGGTGGCCTGCTGGATGGCAATCTATGGCTAAAGCTGAAGGAATGGCGTGGCGAGATCGTGTTGGAGACCCGCGACCTGGCTGCCCGCGATATTCCTCCCGCCAGCCGGCTGGCGCCCGGCGCGGTGCCGGCCTTCCGTGGTAACGTGATGTTGCCCGAGGGTGCCGCCGCCAATTTCGTGTTCGTGCGTGCGCGCGACGGTTTTGTGTTGCAGGAACTACCGTTCGCCATTGAACTGAAGGATTTCCAGGTCGCCTACTACGATACCGGTCAGCCGAAATCTTTCGTCAGCCAAGTGCTTATCCATGATCGGGAGCATCTGGGCGACCAGCCCCTGGAAGCGACCATCCGTGTCAACCACCCGCTCACTTATCGCGGCTATTCGATTTACCAGTCCGACTTCGGCGACGGCGGCTCCAAGTTGGATCTGCGCGCCTGGCCGTTGACCGTAGCCCGGCTGGAGCCGGTCGAAGCCAAGGGTGAAGTGGGTGGCTCTCTAAAAGTGGCGGGGCCAGCCGGGCCGCTCACTCTGGAACTGGACGACTTCCGCCTGTTCAACCTGCTGCCGGAGCCCGATGCCCAGCCCGGCGAGCGCAAATTCCGCAACTTTGGCCCCAGCATCGGCTTCAAGCTGCGCGACATAGCCGGCGAAGCGCGGGAATACTTCAATTACATGGCGCCGGTGCAACTGGAAGACCGCTGGTTTTTCATCAGCGGCATGCGCGCCCGGCCCGGCGAGCCGTTCACCTATCTGCATATTCCGGCGGATCCGAACAATAGTCCCGAGCGCTTCCTGCGCTTTAACGCCCACTTGCGCGATTCCGAGTGGCTGCGTGGTGTTCTGGCCCGCTCCGCGCCAGCATCGAACGAAAGCCCGGAATATCGCCGCGACCTCGAACGGGTGCGGTTGAGCCTGGTCGAACTGTTCGCCCAGGGTGGAACCGCCGCAGTGGCGGAGCGGGCCAAGGCGGTGGTGCCGGCTGATCGCTTGCAAGAGGCGAGCGCACTATATCTGAATATCCTGCGGGATACTTTGGCTCAGGCATTTATCCAGGTATTGCGCGAAGAGGGGGTCGATGTCGAGCGCGGTGTCGACGAGCGCGAGGAAGCGTTTTTCAACGACGCCGTGTCGGCACTGTACGCGCTGCCGGCCTATACCTCGCCTTTCTATCTGCAACTGACCGGCTTCCAGCAGGTAGAAGCTTCCGGCTTGCAAGTCACTCACAGCGATGGGGTCGGTGTGGTTTATACCGGCTTTGCTTTATTGGTCATCGGTGTCTTTATCATGTTTTATACTTCGCATCGTCGGCTGTGGGCTTGGCTGGCGGTCGAGGATGGGGCGACCCGGCTGATTCTGGCCGGGACCGGAAATCGCCACCAAGCCGAGTTTGCCCGCGAGTTTACCGCTTTGCGGGCGATGCTTGAGCGGCGGTTGGGGCCATCTGAAGAAGAACAGTCCGCTCCGTCCACCGTCCCATCCCCGGACACGCTATTGGCGGCGGATGTCGGGGCGCAGTAGCGATTGCTATGAGAGGAGCAGAATGACAATGGCGGTAACGCGCGAAGCGATGTTGGACCAGTGGGAGCAACCGTCTTTTTGGCGCCGCTTGACGGTTCAGGACGGACTATGGGCGTTATTGGCAGCGGTTGGCTCGATCCAGATCTGGTGGCTCTATCACTCATATATGGATGGCTACGAGGTCGCCATCCAGGCCGGTAGCACCCTGGGACTGATCGCTTGGGGGTTGTACTGGAAACCGGTGCGACTGTTTGCCTTGGCGGTGACGGTGCTGGCGGCGCTGGCGCTGTGGCGCTACGGTGCGGATTACGCGTTGCGCCAGAGCGATTTCTGGCTCAAATACTTTTTGGAAAGCCAGGCCGCGTTCATGTGGATGAGCGCCTTGTACGTGCTGGCCACCGTCACTTATTTCGTCGCGCTGTTGGGTCGTTCCGATTTCATCGGCAAGACCGCGACCGCCCTGACCTGGACGGCGACGGTCATGGGTTTGACCGGCCTGCTGGTGCGCTGGCGCGAGTCCTACCTGTTGGGGGCCGACATCGGCCACATCCCGGTCAGCAATCTGTACGAAGTGTTCATTCTGTTCGCGCTGGTGACTGCCTTGCTCTATCTGTTCTATGAGGACCGCACCCGTACCCGCGCCATGGGCGGTTTTGCCCTGCTGGCGATCAGCGGGGCCGTCGCCTTCCTGCTGTGGTACGCCTTTGACCGCCAGGCCTATCACATTCAACCGCTGATTCCAGCCTTACAGAGCTACTGGATGAAGATCCATGTGCCGGCCAACTTCATCGGCTACGGTGCGTTTGCCTTGGCGGCGATGCTGGGAGTGGCCTATCTGCTGCGGTCTGGCGTCGAAGCGCGTCGGCCGGATGGCCTGCTGGCGCGGGTGCTGCCGCCGCTTGAGTTGTTGGACGATGTCATGTACAAGGCCATCGCGCTGGGTTTCGCCGCTTTTACCATCGCCACCATCCTCGGCGCGCTGTGGGCGGCTGAAGCTTGGGGCGGCTACTGGTCCTGGGATCCCAAGGAAACCTGGGCGCTGATCGTCTGGCTGAACTATGCAGCTTGGCTGCACCTGCGGCTGACCAAAGGCTGGCGCGGTACGCCGATGGCTTGGTGGGCGGTGATTGGCCTGCTTGTGACTCTGTTCGCTTTTCTGGGGGTCAACATGTTTCTGTCGGGGCTGCACTCCTACGGCACGCTGTAAAGCCGGTCCGCCGCCCCGTTTTCGCCAACCGAAATAGAGAGAATTCCCGCGATGCTGAACCCATTTCGTCGCCTGTTGCTGATCGTGCTGGCCTGCGCATTGCCACTGGCTGTCGCCCATGCCGCCGATCCGGCCACGCCGCCGCCGTTTGAGGAGGGTAAGGATTATGTGCGTCTGTCGACACCGGTGCCGACAGACACGCCCGACAAAATCGAAGTGGTCGAGATGTTCTGGT
>JBATDL010000095.1:0-9119 GCA_049663445.1 Candidatus Competibacter sp. | reverse complement strand
CGGCAGCGCCAACAGAAACATTGGCGCGGTGCCGGCGGCCTGCACCAGGGCAACGATGAGCGGGTCCGGCGACAGCGCCGTCATCAACCAGCCCGCACCAACCTCGTGCATCCAAGTGCCGATGTTGGAGGCAATCGCCGCCAACCACACCCAACGGAAGGTGGAATGCCGTAGTGGGCTCCAGGCGGATGGCCGGCTTCCCTCCCGTGGAGAGGTCGGAACTGAGGGCGGACTCCCCTCGCCCGCTGGGAGCGGGACCGGAGGTGAGGGATCGTTCATCTCAAAAGGCAAAACAGGAGCAGCCCAAGGCGCCCCAGAACCCGCTGAAATCACTGGCCGGAACATTCGCCCGCGACGCCTGGTCATGGTGGTGACCATGCACCGCGCAGGCACTTCCATGCATGATGCGGCTCTGCTCCTCGCGAACTACCGGCCGGCAATGGTCGGGCACGCTGACCACTGGCGACCACTCCGGCAACACCGGCAGTGGCGGCGGGTCCAGGTCGGCGAACTCGCCGGCGGCGTGGACGATCCGGCCGCCGACCACGGTCAACAAGGATTCGATGGCCTTGATCTCCTCCTCCGGCACGCTGAAATAGTCGGCGGAAAGCACCGCCAGATCGGCCAGTTGTCCGGTCTGAATGGCACCTTTCCTGCCCTGTTCCGCCGAAAACCAGGCGCTGCCGACCGTCCACAGTTCCAGCGCCTGCTCCCGTGACAGCCGGTTTTCATCGCCATACAGCGTCAATCCGCCGACCGTGCGCCCGGAGGCAAGCCAGTACAGAGCCGTCCACGGATTGTAACTGGCGACCCGAGTGGCGTCGGTGCCGGCCCCGACCGGCACGCCCATCTTCAGCATTCGCTGGACCGGCGGTGTGGATGCGGCGGCGGCGGCGCCATAGCGATCCACGAAATACTCGCCCTGGAAGGCCATCACGATGCTGGATGGCGATACCGCCGCCCAGCGCCCTGACCCGTTCGATATTGCGTTCGGAGATGGTTTCGGCGTGGTCGAAAAACCAGTGCAGACCCGCGAACGGGATATCGCGGTTGACCCGCTCGAACACGTCCAGCATCCGGCCGATCGACTCGTCATAGGTCGCGTGCAGGCGAAACGGCCAGCGCCACTCCGCCAGATGCCGCACCACCGGTTCCAGCTCCGTTTCCATCGCCGCCGGCAGATCGGGACGAGGCTCCAGAAAATCTTCGAAGTCGGCGGCGGAAAACGCCAACATCTCGCCGGCGCCGTTGTGGCGGTAAAAATCATCCCCCCGCCCGACCGGGACGCTTTCCGTCCAGTGCCGAAAGTCCGCTAGCTCCTGTCCTGGCTTCTGGGTAAACAGGTTGTAGGCGAGGCGCACCGTCAATTGGCCTTCCCGCGCCAACTGCTCGATGACCTGGTAATCGTCGGGATAGTTCTGAAAACCACCGCCGGCATCGATGGCGCTGGTAACGCCCAGTCGGTTTAGCTCCCGCATGAACCGACGGGTGGAGTTGACCTGCTGATCAAAGGGTAGTTTCGGTCCCTTGGCGAGGGTCGCGTAGAGAATCAGGGCGTTGGGCCGGGCGATCAGCAGGCCGGTCGGCTCGCCGTTGCGGTCGCGCTGGATTTCGCCACCCGGCGGATCGGGCGTGTCGCGAGTGTAGCCGACCATGCGCAGCGCGGCCCGATTGAGCAGGGCACGATCATACAGGTGGAGAATGAAGACCGGTGTATCCGGCGCCGCCGCGTTGATTTCCTCCAGGGTTGGCATCCGCCGCTCGACAAACTGAAATTCGGACCAGCCGCCCACCACCCGCACCCATTGGGGATTAGGGGTGCGCGCCGCCTGTTCTCTCAGCATCCGCAGGGCGTCGGCCAGCGACGGCACGCCTTCCCAGCGCAGCTCCAGGTTGTAATTCAGCCCGCCCCGGATCAGGTGCAAGTGCGAGTCGTTCAGGCCCGGAATCACCCGGCGCCCGCGTAAATCCACGGCCCGCGTGGTCGGGCCACGATGGGCGAACACCTCGGCCTCGTTGCCGGCCGCGATAAATCGACCGTCGCGGATGGCAACGGCGCTGGCGGACGGACGGACGGGGTCCACGGTATGAAACCGGCCGTTGTGCAGGATCAGTTCAGCGGTCGCGGGGGATTCGGTCATCATGGGATTGCCTCAAGGACAGCGAACGTCCCCCGCAGGTCGACAGCGGGGGAGAAAGGTCGAAATGAGGAGTTCAGCCCGCCGTCAGCCGCCGGGCAATCGTGGCGACATGCTGACCCTGGAACCGGGCGATATCCAACTCGTTCTCGCTCGGCTGGCGCGAACCGTCGCCGGCGGTGATGGTGGACGCACCATAAGGGCTGCCGCCGCTGATCTCGACCAGTGTCATCTGCCGCTGTTCGGAATACGGCACCCCCACAATGACCATGCCGTGGTGCAACAGCGTGGTATGAAAGCTGGTGAGGGTGGTTTCCTGCCCGCCGTGCTGGATGGCGCTGCTGGTGAATACGCTGCCCGCCTTACCGATCAGCCCGCCTTTCATCCACAGTCCGCCGGTCTGGTCCAGGAAGTTGCGCATTTGCGCGCACATGTTGCCGAAGCGGGTCGGCGTGCCGAAGATAACGGCGTCGGCCTCGGCCAGTCGGTCGGGCGTGATAACCGGGATATGGGCGAACGCGGCACGAGCAGCCTTCGCGCCGCTCTTTTCCAGCACCTCATCGGGTATCAGCTCGGCCACCTGGTACAGCGCGACCTCGGTGTCGGCAACGTGCCGCGTGCCCTCGGCGACGGCTTCCGCCATCTGATAGATGTGACCGTACATGCTGTAAAACACCACTTGAATCTTGGTGGTCATCGAAATCTCCTCGTGGTTTCCGGATTGAGCCGTGGATTCGAATACGCCTTCACTTCTTGACGGACCCCTTCCAGGCGCCGCGTTGCGGGGCGCCATGTACACGAGTGTAGGCGTAATCCACGCCCATGCCGTAGTAGGCGCCGCAATGCTCCCGGGCAATTTCGATCACCGCGTCGTAGGAATCCCGCCGCGCCCAGTCGCGCTGCCACTCCAGCAGCAGTTGCAACCAGGTCAACGGTCGGATGCCGGCCTGAATCATTCGCTGCATCGAATAGTCGTGGGCCATTTGACTGGTACCGCCGCAGGCATCGGCAACGACGTAGACTTCATAGCCAGCCAAAGCCGCTGAATTGGCGCAGTGGTTGATGCAGACCTCGGTCCATAGCCCGGACAGGATCAGCTTCCGGCGGCCGGTTCCGGCGATGGCGTCGCGCACCTTGGCGTCGTCCCAGGAATTCATGCTGGTGCGCTCCAGCAAGTCGGCCTTCGGGAACACATTCAGCAGTTCCGGCCAGGTGTAACCGCTGAGGCTCTCGGTCTCGACCGTGGTGATGAAGGTCGGCACATCAAATACCCTGGCGGCCTTGGCCAAGCCGACCATATTGTTTTTCAACGTCTACCGGTCGATATTGGCGACCCCAAAAGCCATCTGCGGCTGGTGGTCGATGAACAGCAGCACGCTGTTCTGGGGAGTCAATTGTTCCAGAGCGGTATCGGACATCTGCCAGTCTCCTCAGTTACGGTGAAATCACGACGCCTGCCAAGAGCCGGTCATGTCGAACAGCAATACCTCGGCCGACCGGGCGCGGTCGAGACGCAGACGACCGGGTTGGTCGATGGCCAGACCATCGCCCGCGCTCAGTTTCCGACCGTCGGCCCACACCTCGCCCCGCGCCACCTGAAGCCAGGCCAGCCGGTCGCCGCGCAATTCAAATTCCACGGTGTCCTCCCCATCCAACAGCGCGGCGTACAAATCCACGTCCTGATGCAGCGACACCGAACCCTCGCGACCATCACGCGAGGCGACCAACCGCAACCGCCCGCGCTTATCGGCGGCGTCGTAGTACTTCTGCTCGTAGCTCGGCGGATAGCCGGTCCGATCCGGGACAATCCAGATTTGCAGGAAATGGACGGGGTCGACCTGGGAATGGTTGAACTCGCTGTGCTGGATGCCGGTGCCGGCGCTCATGCGTTGCACGTCGCCGGGCTGGATGACCGAACCGTTGCCCAGACTGTCCCGGTGCGCCAGCGCGCCCTCCAACACGTAGGAGATAATCTCCATGTCGCGGTGGCCATGGGTTCCAAACCCAGCGCCGGGCGTAACCCGGTCGTCGTTGATCACCCGCAACGGACCGAAACCCATATGGCGGGAATCGTAATAACTGGAGAAGGAAAAAGTGTGTGCGCTATCCAGCCAACCGTGGTTGGAACGACCGCGCTCGCTAGCGACTCGCAAAGTGCTCATAAACGTCTCCTCTTGGCTCATAATTAATAATAATTCTCATTTACAAGAAGCGGGCCAACAATTTATTAATTTAAAATTCAAGTAATTATGACATCAGCAAAAGCCTTACTGTTTCACTCATGGTTTCAAGTTGTTACACTTTGTTTCATCCAATGAAACATAACGAAACCGCCATGACTGACTTCAACCCCGCTCCCGCCACCATGGACGAAGATTCCCAGCGCCTGCGTCAACACCTGACCGAACTGGAAGCAACGGTGCGGACGCAGAATCAGACCATCGAGCGGCTGCGGCGCCAGTTGCAGGTCTCCAATCCGACAACGACCGCCTTCGGCGCCTTGGCCGGCAACAGCCCGCCGTTGCGCGAAGCCATCGCCATCGCTCACGCCGTCGCCCATGTGGACAGCACCGTACTGATCACCGGCGAGAGCGGCACGGGCAAGGAACTCATCGCCAAGGGCATCCATGAAACCTCGCCCCGAGCCAAGGCGCCGTTTGTGGCGATCAATTGCGCCACCCTGTCGGAAAGCTTGCAAAGTACGGAACTGTTCGGTCACGCCAAGGGCGCATTCACCGGCGCGCTGCACGACAAGCCTAGCCTGTTCGAGGCGGCGACCGGCGGCACCCTGTTCCTGGATGAAGTGGCGGAACTCGCTCCATCCGCCCAGGCCGCGCTGCTGCGGGTTTTGCAAGAAGGAATCATCACCCGCTTGGGCGAACATCGCGAACGCAAGGTGGATGTCCGCGTCATCGCCGCCACTCATCGCGACCTCGACGTCGCGATCCAGACCGGCGTATTCCGAACCGATCTGTTCTTCCGACTCAACGTAGTCAACATCGCCATGCCGGCCCTGCGGGAACGGGATAACGACGTGCTGCTGCTGGCGGAGCAGTTCATCGCGGAGTACAACCTGAAGATGAACCGGTCGGTGGCGGGGCTCGACCCCGAGGTTACGCGGCTGTTTCTCGATTACGACTGGCCCGGCAACGTGCGCGAGCTGCGCAACGTCATCGAACGGGCCGTGCTGCTATCCCCGGACGATCGGCTACGAACCACCGACTTGCCGGCTTGCCTGGTCAAGCGTTTCCAGACGCGCGGTCGAGAAGCGGTGGATTCGGGTGAACCGGGATTAGACCGGCCTAATTGGAGGATCCGGATTCTGGACGCGCTGGCTCAGACCCACGGCAAGCGCGACCAAGCCGCCGCCTTGCTCGGCGTGAGCCGCACCACTCTGTGGAGAAAGATGAAAGAAATTGGCCTCGATGATTGATACCTGACGGAGAGGCGGCTATCGTTAGAAATCGTGCGTGAATTACCTAACGATGCTGGAGTTTGATTTTCTTTTTAGCATTTGATTTTGAAGAATTTTTATAGAATCATGCGATACAATAAAACCTTTGGCCGGACGCGCCGAACAGCGTACCGCATTTCTAAATAACTCCAATCCGGAATCTACTGAAGAGGGCAATATGATCCGATCCGTACTACGGCAATTATTGGTATTGGGAATTAGCGGTATCTTGGCCAGCGCCGCGCAGGCCGCTGGCGATCCCGTCGCCGGTAAAACCAAGTTCGCGACTTGCGCCGGCTGCCATGCCATCCCTGGCTATACCAACGCCTACCCCACCTATCACGTCCCCCGGCTGGGCGGCCAGCACGCCGACTACATCATCACCGCGCTCAAGGCTTATCAGGCCGGCGAACGCACGCACCCCACCATGCATGCCAACGCCTTTTCGCTTAACGAGCAGGATATGCAGGACATCTCCGCCTATCTGTCCAGCTTCCCCGCTGCCGCCGCGCCCTACCCGGTTCGGGGTGACACCGCCGCCGGCAAGACCAAAAGCGCGACCTGCGCGGCCTGCCACGGCGCGGATGGTAACGGCATCATTCCGATTTATCCCCGGCTAGCCGGCCAGCAAGAAGATTATCTGCGCAAGGCGCTGGGAGATTATCAGAGCGGTGCCCGCAAGAACCCGATCATGGGCGGCATGGCCAAGCCACTGTCGCCGCAGGACGTGGCCGATCTCGCCAGCTATTTCGCCAGCCAACCCAAAGGATTGGTGACCGTCCAACAGGAGTAAAGAAGTGCGCGCCCGCCCGGCTCGTTCCGGCTAGGGTTCCCGTACCAACCGAAACTCCAGATCGTCACTGAGCGGATCGGCGCCCGCCCGCCAGTTGCCGCCACGGATCGCCACCACATCCGGCAGCCGACTGGCGCAGCGCCGCTCCTGACCCTCGTACTCCCGCCGGTACGCGGAACAGGTCCACTCCCGGACCTGCTCATCCGAATCCGGCGTGGAGACCATCACGCCGGCGCGGGCGGCATACTCCCATTCCAGTTCGGCCGGCAAGCGGTAGGCGTGGCCCACTTGCGCGGACAGCCAAACAGCGTAGTCCATGGCTTCCCTCCAAGTCACCCGCGCCGGACCGTCGGGGGCAGCGCCAGGCGCCGGCGCAGTCCGGCCACTGGCTTCGGCGAAACGACGATAGGCCTCAAGGCGAACCGCGCTGCGGCTGATTGCGAAACCAGCGCCGGGCACCGCCACCCAGTCCGGTTCCAGCGGCGCGGACGCCGGCCGATCGGACGGCTGATTATCCATCGGGGGCGTAGCCACAACCGGAGGGAACTCGCCGGTTGGCGGTGTTCCAGGCTGCGGACCGGCGGGAGGCGTGGCGGGAGGCGTGGCGGGAGGCGACGGCGTCACAACGGCTGGTGCAAAGTAAAACTCGCCGCGCAGCGAGGAAGCGACCCAGGGGATCTGGCCACCGCCGCTCTCTCGCTCCACTGCCACCAACACCTGCTTGAATACCTGTTCGAGGTTGAGGCCGGGTACGCTCATGGCCTCCAGCAGATGGCGAGTGTAAGGGCTGTTGCGGCCGCTACCATCCTGCGAGACCGCGCCGGGCGCGGTAGCGTAGGCGATGAAGGTTCCGGCTGGACCCTCCATCCGCGCCAGCCCCCGACCCCCGCCAAAACCGCGGCTAAAGGGATTGTTGCGACAAGCATCCAGAATCACGATGTTCAGCTCGTTACCGGCGGACTCCATCGCCCGTAGCACGGCATCGGCGTCGACGCCCTCGTCGGGCACTTCGAACTCCTGGCGGATATCAACGCCAATGGGGATCAGGTAGTTCTGCCCCTTGAGCTGGACACCGTGCCCGGCGTAATAAAACAGGCCGACGCCGCGCCGTTGCCGCAACTGCTGCTCGAACTCCCGCAGCGCCAGCCGCAGGCCTTGACGATCGGCATCCAGCCGTTCGATGACCTGAAACCCCAGTTCCCGCAGCTTGGTGGCTACATCGCGGGCGTCGTTGGCCGGGTTCTTCAGCGGCGCGTCTTGATACGCGCCATTGCCGACCACCAGAGCGGTGCGGGATTCCGCCAGCACCGTTCCGGGAACAGCCAGCGCGATCAGGCCGACCCAACCGGCCAAAATCATTTTCGACCAGGAACAAGCTCTTCTTTCACGTTCGACCAGAAAGCGTATTGCTGCAAGCACGAAGTTCATATTGCGATCATTCGAGGGCAGTAGTTTTCGGAGAGTTGGAATCGTTGGTAGATTTGCGCATTACCGGCTGAATGGTACCTTAACGAACCCCCGGCCGCTCATCCCGAACCGGGCAAACCGGCCGCGCCGCGACCGGTGATTTTTCTCCGAACGGCTGGCCGACGCGTTGATTTCGCACCCGGCCACTCCCAGAATTGTCAAAGGATATAAAACCAAGCGTTATTACGGCCGGGAGACCCTCATGCACATTCACCATTCAGGCACAAAATGGCTTGCCGCCGTCGCGATCGGCGCAGCCTTATCGGGTTGCGCTACCAACCCCGACGGCACCCCGAACGACCAGCAGGCGACTGTCGCCCAAGGCGCGGTATTTGGGGCGATCGTGGGTGGCCTGCTCGGAGCCGCCGTCAGCGACAACCGAGGCCAGGGCGCTTTGATCGGCGCGGCGGCCGGCGGTTTGATCGGTGCCGGTATCGGCAGCTCCATCGCCGAACGCAAGGCTCAGTACGCCAGCGAGGAAGACTTCCTGGTCGCGGAAATCCGCCGTAACCAGGAGTTCATTCGGGAAGCCGATGCCCAGAACCGCCAGCTTTACCAGGAAATCGCCCAACTGGACCGCGAATCGCAGCGGCTGGCGCGGCAATATCGGGCGGGCAAAGCTTCGCGGGACGCGCTCGTCCGGCAGAAAGCCACCGTGGAAAAACAACTGGCCAAGGCCAAACAGATCAATTCGCTGGCCGAAAAACAACTGGCCGACGCCGAGCAGGTCCATCAGGAATCTCAGCGGCAGCGAGGACCACAGGATCAATATACCCAGCAGTTGGGGTCCAATCTGGTGGAACTGAAGGAAACCCGGCAGAAATCCAGTCAGAACGTCGCCAGCTTGCAGCGGGTTTACGACAGCATGTCCATCTAGCACAACAACGCCCGAAGCATCCCCCCCGCCCACCGTCGGGCGGGCCACGGGGGATAGGAGGTTTCCATCATGGCATTCATACGCAGTTACGCCAGTATCCTGAGCCTGCTCCTGCTGGGAGCCTGCGCCGCCGACCCGACCAACGATCCACACGGCGGCGGATTCTTCGGCGGCGTGCGCGGGCTGGCGGCCGGCGACTACGAAACCCGCCAGCAGGGCTTGCAAGGGCAGCGGGACGACAGCCTGAACCAACTGCGCGCCCTGCGGGAAGAAGGCACCTATCTGGAAGCCGAACGGCAGATGAAAGCCGACGAGGTGGCCGAACAGCGCCGCCAGTTGGCCTCGCTCAAGGCCAAAAACCGGGCGCTCGCCAAGCGGGTCGATCAGTTG
>JBATDL010000094.1:0-2415 GCA_049663445.1 Candidatus Competibacter sp. | reverse complement strand
GGCGGTGGTCAATCCCACCGCGCTGGCGATTCTCAAACCGCCCGGCGAGTGGGGCGACGCCGGCGCCGACATCGCCTGCGGCGACGGTCAGCCGCTGGGCTCGCCGCTGTCTTCCGGTGGCCCCTATTTCGGTTTTCTGTGCTGCCGGCGGGAATGGGTGCGGCAGATGCCGGGCCGGTTGGTGGGCCGTACCGTGGATCTGGACGGCAAGCCCGGCTTTACCCTGACCCTGCAAGCCCGCGAGCAGCATATCCGCCGCTCCAAGGCCACCTCCAATATCTGCACCAATCAGGGACTGATGGTCACCGCCGCCACGCTGTACCTGTCCCTGCTCGGCCCGCACGGCCTGGAACAGGTGGCCGCCGCCTGTCATGCCAATACCCGCGTGCTGGTGGAGCGGCTGACGCAGGTTCCGGGAGTCGGCCGGGTTTTCGAGCGGCCGGTGTTCCACGAGGCGGTGTTACGGCTGCCGCGCCCGGCGCGGGAAGTGCTGGATGGGTTGCTGGCGCACGGCATTCTCGGTGGTTTCGATCTGAGCGGCGACTACCCCGAATTGGGGAACGCCCTGCTGGTGTGCGCCACCGAAACCCGGGACGAAACCGACTTGCAAGGTTACGCGGCGGCGCTGGCGGCGTTACTGTGAGAATTTAGAAATCGAGGTTGTTCGATGAAGCTCGCAGTGATTGTGCACCAGGCGGAGGAGCGGCTATTGGGCGGAAGTCCCGGCGATTCCAGGTTGTGCGACGCAAGGCGATACTTTCGAGGAATTGTTGAGCAACCTGTATGAAGCCGTGGAAGGTTGCCTGTCCGTGAATTCAAACGACCTTCAGGTCTCCGGAAACGACAAATTGCTGGAGATCGTTGTTTGAAATCCGTTTCCGGCAAAGATTTTAGCAAGCTGATTGAAAAGCACGGATGGCGGTTGGCGCGAGTGAAAGGTAGTCATCACATTTACGCAAGACCCGGCCATGACATTCGAATTTCCGTGCCGGTTCATGGCAACTAGGCTCTGAAAATAAGCCTGCTCAAGCACTTCATGGCCATTGCTGGAATTGATGAAGCGGAGTTGTAGAACTCGTCTTAACACCAATCCAATAGGAGGAAATTTCCCATGGCAACCATCACCTTCCAAGGCGACCCCATCCACACCAACGGTGATCTGCCCGCCGCCGGCGCGCCCGCGCCCGACCTCAAACTGGTGACCGCCGATCTGAACGATGTCACCCTGGCCGATTTCGCCGGCAAGAAAAAGCTGCTGAACATCGTACCCAGTCTGGACACCCCGGTGTGCGCGCTGTCCACCCAAAAATTCAACGAACACGCCAAGGCCCATCCCGATACCGTCGTTCTGATCATCTCGGCCGACCTGCCCTTCGCCCAGAGCCGGTTCTGCGGCAACGAGGGCCTGGATAACGTGGTCACCCTGTCGATGATGCGCTCGCGCAAGTTCGCCAAGGATTACGGCGTGCTGCTGGAAGACGGGCCGCTGGCCGGCCTGACCGCCCGCGCCGTGGTGGTGCTGGACGAGAACAACGCCGTGCGCTACACCGAACTGGTGCCGGAAATCGCCCAGGAACCGGATTACAACGCGGCGCTGGCGGCGCTGGGATAATCCTGACGATCCCTCAAGCCCTGGTGCTCCCTTCATGCTGATCTTCGACCAGTCCCGTCCCGGCCGGCAGGCGGTCATCCCCGCCATCGCGCCCGATGATGCTCTGTCCGACCTGCCCGCTTCCCTGCGCCGCCGCCGCGCCGCGCCGTTGCCGGAAGTATCGGAACTCCAGGCGGTACGCCACTACACCCGGCTGTCGCAGAAGAACTTCTCCATCGACACCCACTTCTATCCGCTGGGTTCCTGCACCATGAAGTACAACCCACGGATCTGCCACCGGCTGGCCTCGCTGCCCGGTTTGCTGGCCCGCCACCCGCTGGCGCCGGACAGCATCAGCCAGGGCTTTCTGACCTGCCTGCACGAGTTGCAGGAGATGCTGCGGGAAGTGACCGGGATGCAGGCGGTATCGCTGACGCCGATGGCCGGCGCCCAGGGCGAATTCGCCGGGATGGCGATGATCCGGGCCTATCACGTCTCTCGCGGCGATCAGGCCCGTCACGAGGTACTGGTACCGGATGCCGCTCATGGCACCAATCCCGCCACCGCCATCATGTGCGGTTTCACGGTCCGAGAAATTCCCACCGACGCCGCCGGCGACGTGGATCTCGCCGCCCTGCGCCAAGCGGTCGGCCCGCACACCGCCGGCTTGATGTTGACCAATCCTTCGACTCTGGGCGTGTTCGAGCGGAATATCGCCGAGATCGCCGCCATCGTTCACGAGGCCGGTGGCCTGCTGTACTACGATGGCGCCAATCTCAACGCCATTCTCGGCAAGGCCCGACCCGGCGACATGGGCTTCGACG
>JBATDL010000093.1:0-11277 GCA_049663445.1 Candidatus Competibacter sp. | reverse complement strand
CCTGGTCCCCAAGCGCTCTGGATCTGCTTGCAGCGCGCCCGCGATCTCGCTTGGGGAATGCAATTGGCCTCCGATCTCCATCTCCAACCAACCGGTTATAAATATATGTAATGGACAGTAGCGTTGCTAGTTAGCAAAAGTCAGCTATTAACGATACCTTGCTCAGGGCAATCGGAAATAGCGTTTCGCACAAGTATTTTCGATGAACTGAACTGTTTGTCAGAATGAATGGAACGGCTTGACAATGAAAGATTTAACTACGCCCTATTACCTGATCGACGAGAGCAGACTACTGAAGAATCTGCAAATTATCCAGCATGTACGCGAGAGCTCCGGCGCAAAATCGGTGCTGGCGCTAAAATGCTTCTCAACTTGGTGTGTGTTCGATCTCATGCGGGAATACCTGGATGGAACCACGAGTAGTTCCTTGTTTGAAGCCAGGCTGGGACGGGAAGAATTCGGCAAGGAAGTTCATGCCTACAGCGTGGCTTTTTCCGCCAGCGACATCGAATTAGTCAAGGATTTTTCCGACAAGGTGATCTTCAATTCGATATCCCAACTCACGCGCTACCAAAACGAGGTTCGGGGGTTGAAACTGGGATTGCGGGTCAATCCAGGCATTAGCTATTCGCATTTCGATCTTGCCGATCCGGCAAGGAAATATTCGAGGTTGGGCGTGACCGATACCCGCGAACTTGCCCAGGTCGCTCCGCTACTCAGTGGGCTCATGTTCCATTTCAACTGCGAAAACGACGATTTCGAAAATATCTCCACAGCCATCGATCATATCGGCCACCATTATGGTCCCCTGCTGGAAAAGATGGAGTGGGTCAGTCTGGGCGGCGGCCTGTTTTTTACCAAGCCAGGATATCCGCTGGATCGATTCTGCGAAAAACTGAAACATTTCAGTGATAAACTCAATATTCAAATCTATTTGGAACCCGGCGAAGCCGCGATTACTGACAGTGCGGAACTGGTGACCACAGTGCTGGATGTTCTGCACAATGAAATCGACATCGCCATTGTCGATGCCTCCATTGAAGCTCATATGTTGGACCATCTGATTTATCATACTACTCCGAAGGTTGCCTTTCCCGAACCGGGACCTCATCGCATGATGATTGCTGGCCGAACCTGTCTGGCGGGAGATGTATTTGGCGAGTACAACTTAAGTACACCGTTGGAAGTCGGCAGTGAAGTCCGCATCGCGGATGCCGCAGGTTACACGATGGTGAAGAAAAACTGGTTCAACGGACTCTCCATGCCCTCCATCGTTGTGCGGCGACTCGACGGCACCCTCGAACAGGTCCGTCAATTTGATTACCAGGATTTTAAACGTAGTCTTTCCTAAGTCGGGAGCGAAATGAAAGTGAAAAAGAATGTGCTGATCATCGGTGCTGGCGGAGTTGCTCACGTCGCGGCTCACAAAGCGGCGATGAACAACGATGTGCTGGGCGATATCTGCATCGCATCGCGGACCCTGTCGAAATGCGACGAAATCATCGAGAGCATCCAACGTAAAAAGCATCTCAAGGATCCCGCGAACCGGCTTTATTCACGGCAACTCGACGCGCTCGACATCCCGGCGACCGTGAAGTTGATCCAGGAAACGAACTCCGGGATTGTAATAAACCTCGGCGCGGCGTTCATCAACATGTCGGTGCTGGAGGCCTGTCTGGAAACGGGAGCCGTTTACATGGATACCGCCATCCACGAGGAACCGGACAAGGTGTGCGAAACTCCGCCCTGGTACGCCAACTACGAGTGGAAGCGGAAAGATCGCTGTGCGGAGAAGGGACTCACCGCCATTCTGGGCGTGGGGTTCGATCCAGGCGTGGTCAATGCCTACTGCGCGCTGGCGGTGAAGCGCTATTTCGACCGGATCGATACCATCGATATCCTGGATGTCAATGCCGGCAGTCATGGCAAGTATTTCGCCACCAATTTCGATCCAGAGATCAATTTTCGCGAATTCATCAAGGTCTGGACCTGGATTGATCGGCAGTGGAAGGAATATCCCACCCATTCGGTCAAGCGCGTCTACGATTTCCCGGTGGTTGGCCCCTGCCCCATCTATCTGAACGGACACGATGAACTGCACTCGCTTTCGAAGAACATCGACGCCAACAGCATTCGGTTTTGGATGGGCTTCGGTGACCATTACATCAACGTGTTCACCGTGCTGCGCACCCTCGGCTTTCTTTCGCATCTGCCGGTGACCCTGACCACGGGCCAGGAAGTGGTGCCGCTCAAGGTGGTCAAGGCGCTATTTCCCGATCCCAAGACCTTGGCTCCGGGCTATACCGGCAACACCTGTATCGGCAATTTCGTCAAGGGCTGGAAGGATGGAAAACCGAGAGAGGTGTTCATCTACCAGGTTTCCGATCACAAGCAATGCTATGAAGAGGTCGAATCGCAGGGCATCAGCTACACCGCCGGTGTCCCACCGGTCGCGGCGGCCATGCTGGTGGCCCAGGGCATCTGGGACCCGAAAACCATGGTGAACGTCGAGGAACTCGATCCAGAACCGTTCATCGCCATTCTGGATCGGATTGGCCTGCCGACCGAGGTCAAGGAAATCCAGCCTGGCAGTCCAGTATCGTTCGACGGTAGCGTTCGGGAATTGGAACAGGAGCTGGCGGAGTCGACCGCGACGGTCACGGTCTCGGCGGCCAACCCGATGATCGCCTTGGCGCCCAAATCGGCGGTGGCCACCAAGCAGCCGAAAGATTAGAGAAAGGCCGGAAGGCGGGTTGACGACTTCATACACCACGTTCGGGCCATCGTAATTGGGAACGTAAAAGGTGTCACCGCAATTCCGATAGCTCATGCCGTTGGCGACGATCGTGGTGCAGTTGGGGGGCAGCGAAGACACATGACTCATTTCACTCAATGGTTTTCCAGACAGGCGGTTTTACTGCTGGCATTCATCTTCCTCTGCGGGTCAACAGTTTCCAGTCGCTGGGCTTGGCCGGCGAGCGAGCCAGCGGAACCTTTGCCGGTGGCGTTGCCGACTAGCCATCCACCGGTCGCGCCAATCGGCGGCTATGTCGGCGCGCAAACCTGTGCTCAATGCCATGCGGTCGAGCACGCGGCTTGGCGGGATTCACAGCATGCCAAAGCCATGCAACCCGCCACCGAGCAGACCGTGCTGGGCGATTTCAACAATGCGACCTTCACCTACGATGACGTCACATCAACCTTCTTTCGCCGCGATGGAAAATTCATGGCGCGCACCGACGGACCGGACGGGAAGCTGCAGGACTACGAAATCGCCTACACCTTCGGTGTGTATCCCTTGCAGCAGTACCTGATCGGTTTCCCCGACGGACGCTATCAGGCACTGGGCATCGCCTGGGATAGCCAGCCCAAAGAGCAGGGTGGGCAACGCTGGTTTCACCTCTATCCCGACCAGAACGTCACTTATCGAGATCCGCTGCACTGGACCGGCGCACAGCAGAACTGGAACTACATGTGCGCCGAGTGTCATTCCACTAATTTACATAAGAACTACGATCCAAAACTTAAGCGTTTCAACACCACTTGGTCCGAAATCAACGTGTCTTGCGAAGCCTGTCACGGTCCCGGTGTGGACCATCTTGCCTGGGCGAAGAAGGAGGGGGATTGGCAAAAGTTCGATGGCACGAAGGGGCTGGCCATCGCTCTCGACGAACGGCGCGGTATCACCTGGAATCTCGCCCCGGATGCCCACACCGCTCAACGCAGCGCGCCGCGTTCCTCTAACCGCGAGCTGGAGCTGTGCGCCCGCTGCCATTCCCGGCGCGGGCAATTCTGGGAAAATTACGTGTTCGGCCAACCGTTACTGGACACCCACCGTCTGGCGCTGCTGACGCCCGATCTCTATTACCCAGACGGGCAAATGAAGGACGAGGTGTTCAATCACGGTTCTTTTTTGCAAAGCAAAATGCAGGCGAAGGGCGTGAGTTGTAGCGACTGCCACGAACCGCACAGCGGCCAGCTGCGCGCCTCCGGCGGCAAGGTTTGCCTGCAATGCCACATGGCGGCGAAATACGATACGCCACAACACCATTTCCACCCAGCCGGTTCCAAGGGCGCGGACTGTGTCGCCTGCCATGCGCCCACCACGAACTATATGGTGGTCGACCCGCGTCACGATCACAGTTTCCGCATTCCCCGACCCGATCTATCGGTGACCTTGGGTGTCCCCAACGCCTGCACCAAGTGCCATAGTGACCAACCGGCCCAATGGGCAGCGGATCAGGTGAAAGAATGGTATGGCAAGGTTCCCGTCGGCCATCAACAGTTCGCCGAGGCGCTGCACGCCGGGAATACCGAAGCCGCTGGCGCGCATGAATTATTGATGGCACTGGTCAAGAATTCGGACCAGCCGAACATTGCCCGCGCCAGCGCGGCTTCCCGGTTGGGTGACCGTCTCAATCCAGCGGCGTTTGAGGCCATCAGCCCGCTGTTGACCGATTCCGACCCGCTGTTGCGGAGCACAGCGGCGCGGGCGCTGGAAGCCCTACCGCCTGAGTTAAAGGTGCGTTACCTGCTGCCACTGCTTAACGACCCGGTACGACTGGTGCGGATCGAAGCGGCGCGAGTGCTGGCGACTGTACCGTCGGAATCGCTCGACGAGACACAACGCTTGGCCATCCAGCGTGGCGTCAACGAATACCTCACGGCTGAACAAACCAATGCCGACCGCCCGGAGTCGTTTCTCAACACCGGATTGCTCTACGTCGACCAGCGCCAGTTTGACAAAGCGGAAGCCGCGTACCGCGCTGCGCTGGAACTACAACCCACTTTCACCCAGGCGGCGGTCAATCTTGCCGATCTGTACCGACTGCGAGGGCGTGATGCAGACGGTGAAAAAACCTTGCGCCAAGCACTGGCCCTCGATCCGCAAAACGCTGGCGCGCAGCATGCGCTGGGCTTGTTGCTGATCCGCCAGAAACGACTGCCCGAGGCTCTCGCCGCTCTGGCGGAAGCCGCCCGGATGGGTGGCAACAACGCCCGCTATGGCTATGTGTATGCCGTGGCATTGAACAGCGCCGGTCAGAGGCCGAGAGCGATTGTAGAACTGGAAACCGTGTTGCAACACCACCCCAACGACCGCGATAGCCTGCTCGCGCTGGTGGCATTCCAGCGCGATGCTGGAAACCTCGATGCGGCGCGCAATTCTGCCCGACGCCTGGCGGCGCTGGAACCGGATAATCCCGATATTCAATCGCTCTTGCAGCAAGTGGGGGCAATACAATAAAGCACGGATGGCCTTCGATCCCGTCGACGCCATTCCCATCCTCGCGCCAACAATGCCTTCATCCTGGTTAAGAGGACTTCCAAGCATGCCGGGATCGCAGTATCGTTGCGCCGCATCTCGCGGACCATCCATTACCTGAGGAAGCAACCGATGCATCCGAATGCTTATTCCCCGGTTGATTGGGAAAAAATCATGACGTTCTCCGCGACCAGGGAGACGCCTTTTTTAGTCCTGTTGCTGGATCGGGTCCGGCAAAAATTTCAGGCGTTTCGCACCCATTTCCCCAGTGCGAAAATCTATTATGCGGTTAAAGCAAACCCCGGGAAGGAAGTGCTGACTTTGCTACGGGATTTGGGTTCCTATTTCGACATCGCTTCGGTTTACGAACTTGATCAGGTGCTTGACCTCGGCGTGACGCCTGATCGTATCAGCTTCGGCAATACCATCAAAAAAGCGAGACATGTCCGCGAAGCCTACGACAAAGGCGTCCGGCTCTTCGCTAGTGACTGCGAGGCGGATATCCGCCATCTCTCTAGGGAAGCCCCCGGTTCACGGGTATTTTTTCGGCTTCTGATGGATGCGGTCACATCCGACTCCGACTGGCCGCTATCGCGCAAATTCGGCTGCCAGCCGCGAATGCTGACGGAACTGGTGTCCTTAGCCGCCGGTTTGGGGCTGGAGCCTTACGGTATTTCATTTCACGTCGGTTCGCAGCAGCGTGAAATCCCGGCTTGGGACGCGGCAATCGCTCAAGTCAGCGATTTATTCGACCAGATCGAGAGAGACAACATCCACCTAAAGGCGATGAACATGGGAGGAGGTTTCCCCGCCGATTATCTAGTGAAAAGCAATCCACTTTCCGTGTATGCGGAAGAAATCAACCGTTACCTTGGCCTGCATTTCGGCGACTCCATCCCGGCCATCTATCTGGAGCCGGGACGTGGGCTGGTAGGCGAAGCGGGCGTACTGGTTAGCGAAGTGGTTTCGATCGCAAAAAAATCGCAAACCGATTTAAAACGCTGGATCTATACCGATGTCGGCATTTTTAACGGCCTGATGGAAACCGTCGATGAGTCAATTAAATATCCGGCATATACTGAGAGGACCGGCGCAGCCGGGGATGTGATCCTGGCCGGGCCAACCTGTGACAGTCTGGATATCATGTACGAGCATTATAAGTATCAACTTCCATTGTCTCTGGAGATCGGCGACCGAATTTTCTGGCTCTCCACCGGTGCTTACACGGCCTCCTACAGCGCTGTCGAATTCAATGGCTTTCCGCCACTGAAGACCTACTATCTGTAATGCCGGATCGTACCCAACGTCCACATCCCGCTTCCAGCACGATAACCTAAGCGCTTCCGTAAGGAGTCACTCATGAAAACAACGCTACGCTTCGTGTTTCTCGCCCTCGTGCTCGCTGGATTTGGCGTTCATGCGGCGGACACCGAGGCGGTGAGCCAGGCCCGAAAGTCGGCCAACTCCTGGTTGGCGCTGGTGGATTCCGCTCAATATGGGCAGAGCTGGGATGAAGCCGCAACGCTGTTCAAAAGCGCCGTACCCAAGCAGGAATGGGAGAAGGCGGTACGGTCAGCGCGCACACCGCTGGGCGCTCTAAAGTTGCGAGTCTTCAAGAGCGCCACCTTTGCACACAGCTTACCTGGCGCACCGGATGGCGAGTACGTCGTTATCCAGTTCGATACCCAGTTCGAGCACAAGACGGCTGCGGTTGAAACCGTTACACCGATGCGCGAGCAGGACGGCTCCTGGAAGGTGTCGGGCTATTACGTTCGTTAAGACACAACAATAGCGTGACTGGGGTAGTGCTTTAATGGGGATATATTGTTCATATAACTGCACTTTATTCAAAGAGATGCGGGTCAGTATATCCATGTCAGGAACACTGCCAGGTCAAATCCACCCGCCATCGTTTACCAGGTGACCGCATGAATTCCAATCCCTACTCAAACAGCACCGACGCCGAGCATCACGTTCAACTTGGCCTAGCACAAACCTTGTGTGAAGCCGCCGGCACCGGCGTAGATGCCGCGCTGACGCGCGAAATCCTCGATCAATTGGTTGCGTATAGCGACGCACATTTCCTGTCCGAACAACTGTTGATGCGCTTATGTAGCTATCCGGATTACGACGATCACATGTCGGACCATGATCGTCTGATGATGAAACTGGAAGCGGCCAAGCAATACGATGGCGGAGAGCAGGCCCTCGCTCCAGCCGAGGCGAAAGCCATTCTGGCGTTGTTGGCCCAGCACATCAGCACAAAGGACCGGTGTTTCGTCGATTTTTTCCGCAGATGGTCCCAGTGCGCCGCCAATGCCGGATCGCCGCCGGGTACCTGAACGGCTGCGATTTTCGGTAGCGCACTGCAAGCCTACTGCTTCACCCGGTCTAAATTGACGGGTAGAGGCGCTTCAGCACCCGCCTCATCGCGGGTGACCCGCAGACGCTTCCGAGTCGGCCAGATCGCCACATCCAGATGAGTCTTGGCGACATCGATCCCCACCCAGTACTCCACGGGCGTCGGCGCACCGGACGGCACCGTGTCTGGAACCGTCATCGCGGGGGATGGACCTGGTACACCGGCTCGGCCGGCTGTACCGGCCGATCGTGGAATTCCTGCTGGGGCTGCGGCGGGAAGGAAACATCCTGCGGGTCGCGCCGTGCCTCCCTGCGGATTGGCGCTGATTCACGCTGCGCTACCGCTATCGGGAGACAGTCTGTCACATCACAATTACGCAACAGCCGACCGGGCGGGGCGAGACGAAAGTGACGGTGGACGGCGTCGAACGACCCGACGATTCCCCTTGCGGACGATCGCCGGGAACACGCGGTCGATGTGCGCTATCGCACAGATATGCGCCGGGAAAGATTGTAATGTCCATCGTTGACTTTGCGTTTGGACTCACCGGGAATCAACGACGAAAAACTTATGAACAGTCAATCCAGCTCTTCAAATTTTGGCACGGTCGTCTCGGTGCGCGGCAGTGTCGTGGATATCCGGTTCGAGGGGTATTTACCGCCCATCTTTTCGGTGCTGCGCGCGGGGGCGGATAAACGAATCGTCATCGAAGTGCTGGCGCAGCTCGACGCCCATCGCGTGCGCGGCATTGCCTTGACCCCCACGCAAGGTCTCGCTCGCGGTATGCCGGTGGAAGACACCGGCGGACCGCTGCAAGCGCCGGTCGGCAAGGGCATTCTCGCGCGGATGTTCGACGTGTTCGGGAATACCATTGACCGTCAAGCGGCCCCGACCGAGGTCCAATGGCGCTCGGTGCATCGGGCGCCGCCACCACTGGCGCGACGTTCCACCCAGTCCGAAATCTTTGAGACGGGCATCAAGGTCATCGATGTGCTCGTGCCGCTGGAACGCGGCGGCAAGGCGGGACTGTTCGGCGGGGCGGGCGTGGGCAAGACGGTGTTGCTCACCGAAATGATCCACAACATGATCGGGCATCACGAAGGCATCAGCCTTTTTTGCGGCATCGGCGAGCGTTCTCGCGAAGGCGAGGAGCTATACCGCGAGATGAAGGCCGCCGGCGTGCTGCCGAACATGGTGATGGTCTTCGGCCAGATGAACGAGCCGCCGGGCGCCCGTTTCCGCGTCGGGCATGTGGCGTTGACGATGGCCGAGTATTTCCGCGATGACGAGCACCGCGACGTGCTGCTGCTCATCGATAATATCTTCCGTTTCATCCAGGCCGGCATGGAGGTCTCCGGTTTGCTGGGCCAGATGCCGTCGCGGTTGGGCTATCAGCCGACGATGGGCACCGAGCTATCGACGTTGGAGGAGCGCATCGCCAACACCGACACCGGCGCGATCACTTCCATCCAGGCGGTGTATGTGTCGGCGGATGATTTCACCGATCCGGCGGCGGTGCATACCTTCTCCCATCTCTCCGCATCCATCGTGCTCTCGCGCAAGCGGGCCAGCGAAGGGCTTTATCCGGCCATCGACCCGCTGCAATCCAGTTCCAAAATGGCTACGCCGGGCATCGTCGGTGAACGGCATTATCGCCTGGCGCAGGACATCCGGCGCACCCTCGCGCAATACGCCGAACTCAAAGACATTATTGCCATGCTCGGCCTGGAGCAGCTTTCGCCGGAGGATCGCAACGTGGTGGCCCGCGCCCGCCGCTTGGAGCGTTTTCTCACCCAGCCCTTTTTCACGACCGAGCAGTTCACCGGCCTGAAAGGAAAACTCGTCAGCCGCCAGGACGCGCTGGACGGTTGTGAGCGCATCCTGCGCGATGAATTCAAGGACGTCCCGGAAAGTGCGCTCTACATGATCGGGACGATTGATGAAGCGAAGGGAAAAACGAAATCTCAACCGGAGGGCGAACATGCCGCTGCCCCTCATGAATCTTAAGGTGCTCCTGCCGTTTCAAATCTTCGCCGAGAAAACCGATGTGTCGCGCATCGTCGCGGAGACCCCCGCAGGCTCGTTTGGACTCTTGCCGCACCGACTCGACTGCGTCGCGGCGCTCGCGCCCGGGATTCTGATCTACGAAACCGCAGCGGAGGGCGAGGTTTACCTGGCCGTGGATGAAGGGGTGCTGGTCAAGACCGGCCCGGAGGTGCGGGTTTCCGTGCGCCGGGCGCTGGGCGGAACCGATCTCGGCCAACTGCGCGAGGCGGTGGAACGGGAGTTTCTGACCCTGGATGAACACGAGCAAAGCGTGCGTTCGGTGATGGCGAAAATGGAGAGCGGTTTCATCCGTCGCCTGGCGGAGTTTCAGCATGACTGATCCACCGGAAAACAAGAATGCGAAAGACCCGACGGCGTTCAGTCGGGAGGTCGGCGCGCAAGCGGCGCGCAAGCTCAAGGCGCGGCGTAACCCCACGCCGGGGGTCTGGTTCGGCTTGGGCATGATGGGGCTGATCGGCTGGTCGGTGGTGGTTCCGACGCTGCTCGGCGCGGCGCTGGGCCTCTGGTTAGACGAGAATCATCCGGGCGGCCGTTCCTGGACGCTGGCGTTGTTGGTGGCTGGGCTGGCGCTGGGCTGTTTCAATGCGTGGCGCTGGGTCGTCAAGGAAGAGCAGGCCATGCGGAAGGAACAGGAGAATCACGATGAATGAAACATGGATCTTGATATTGACGGGGCTGGCGGGCGCCGCGCTCGGGGTGCTGTTTTTCGGCGGCCTGTGGTGGACGATTCGCAAAGGAACGTCATCCCAACGGCCAGCGCTGTGGTTCTTCGGTAGTTTTCTACTGCGAACAAGCCTGACGCTGGCTGGATTTTACGAGGTCGCGGGCAGCCAGTGGCAGCGACTGCTGGCGTGTCTCCTGGGATTTATCATGGCGCGCTGGATCGTCATGCGCTTCACCCAAACGGCGCAAAAGCCGACTGACTGGGTATCGGAGGCTGACCATGCGCCTGAGTCCTGATGAGATGATTTTTTGGCAATACGAGTTTTTCAAATTCAACGCCACCCTGGTGTTTACCTGGGGACTGATGCTGGTGCTGGCCGTCGGTTCAATACTCATCACCCGCAAGCTGTCCACCGGTCTGCAACGATCCCGCTGGCAGAATCTGCTGGAAATCATCGTCACCGCCATCGAGAAACAAATCGAAGAAGTGGGCCTGAGCCAGCCGCGAAAATACCTCGGTTTTCTGGGTACGCTCTTTCTGTTTATCGCGGCTGCCGCCCTCTGCACCGTGATCCCCGGCTACGAGCCGCCGACCGGCTCGCTATCAACCACCGTAGCCCTCGCATTGTGCGTGCTGGTGGCCGTACCGTTCTTCGGCATCCAGGATCAGGGGGTGGGCGGCTATCTCAAGTCCTACATCGAGCCGACGTTCATCATGCTGCCGTTTAACCTGATCAGCGAAGTCTCCCGCACCCTGGCTCTGGCCGTCCGTCTGTTCGGCAACATGATGAGCGGGGCGATGATCATCGGCATTCTGCTCTCGATTACGCCCTTCATCTTTCCCATCATCATGACGCTGCTCGGTTTGCTCACCGGCATGGTGCAGGCGTACATCTTCACCATTCTGGCCGCCGTTTACATT
>JBATDL010000092.1:0-1549 GCA_049663445.1 Candidatus Competibacter sp. | reverse complement strand
CGCCAGGTGTATGCACGCGCGTCAGCGTCTCGGCCGACGCCGGGCGCTCGCCGGGCGGGACCAACGCTTCGGCCAGTTCGACGTTGGCGGCGTAGTCGCTGCTATCGGAAAAGGCGATGGCGTCCTCGCCAGACTCGGCCAGCACATGAAATTCGTGGGAATGCGCGCCGCCGATGCTGCCCGTATCGGCCAGCACCGCGCGAAACCGCAGCCCCAGCCGGGTGAAGATGCGCGAGTAGGCGTCGTACATCCGCTCATAGGTCTCTTGCAGTGAGTCCGGGTCCAAATGAAAGGAATAGGCGTCCTTCATCAGGAATTCGCGCGCCCGCATCACCCCAAAGCGCGGCCTGACTTCGTCGCGAAACTTGGTCTGGATTTGGTAGAAATTGACTGGCAGTTGCTTGTAGCTCTTGATCTCGCGGCGAAACAGGTCGGTGATCACTTCCTCGTGAGTCGGGCCAAAGCAGAAATCGCGCTCGTGTCGGTCCTTGATCCGCAGCAGTTCCGGGCCGTACTTCTGCCAGCGGCCGGATTCCTGCCACAGTTCGGCCGGCTGGACGGCGGGCATGGACAGTTCCAGCGCACCGGCCCGATCCATTTCCTCGCGCACTACCGCCTCGGTCTTGCGCAGCACGCGCAAGCCCAGCGGCAGCCAAGTGTAGATGCCGGCGGCGAGCTTGCGGATCAGGCCCGCCCGCAACATGAGCTGATGGCTGACAACCTCGGCGTCGGCCGGAGTTTCCTTGACGGTGAACAACGGAAAGCGGGATACGCGCATGAATCGGCCTTATGATGAGTCGATGGATCAGGGGTTGCAGAAATAATCCTGGTCTTTCTGAGCCTTTTGCAATTCCGTCGCGCGCTGCTGGGCGTCGAGCGCCACTTTGTTGCCCTGCGCATCGGTCTTGACCACTGGCCGGTCGCTTTGCAGCGTTTCCACATTTTTCTTGGCGATCTCGCAGTTCTTGGTGCGCACATCCCCCTCCTTCTGCGCCTGCTCTTGCTGCTGCTGCTGCGTCTTGGCCTCTTCCTCGGCCAATTTTTTGGCCAATTCCTCCTGTTCCTTGGCCAGATCACGGGCTTGACCGTTCCCCTGTCCGAAGCCGGCGGGCTTGCGCACCGTCTCATAGGACACACCGGACGGCGGCGGCAATTCGGAGTACTGTATCTGCCCCTGCTCGTCGTTCCACTTGTAGATGAACTGCTGGGCCTGCCCCGTGGCGGCGATCCCGCAGCCAACCAACACCAATACCGATAACAGCATTCGTTTCGACATACAGCCTCCAATCGACCCTGGAATTGCCGGAGAGGAAACAGCGCGCCGGGCGCCCGGCATCCCGTGCCCATTCCCCGCCAGCACGGCGGGATTTTGCTCAAAAATAAAGTTTATGTAGTATAAGCGGCTAGCAAGACCCGCGCCCAGCGCGTACCGGCGACTTTCATGACGGGTTGCGCCCGCCGGCGCCACCCCCACCGCGCGGCGGTCACCCCGCCCTGTCGCGGACCCGGCATACCACTGCACGGACCCGGCCATGATACGCCCGTACTG
>JBATDL010000091.1:0-5429 GCA_049663445.1 Candidatus Competibacter sp. | reverse complement strand
GGACATGGCCGGGGCATTCGCGGGATGCGATTAGACCCAGCAAGGGTTCGTCGAGCAGGGCCGCGTTGCCCGCGCCGACGAGACGCACGGCGCATTCGGGGCCGATGAGGCGGACCAGGTCCGGCGGCAGACCGACGGGCCGCGCCGGCCATGTTGCCAACGGTATTTGCCTATTCTTCACCTGCAAGCCCGGCCTCGATCAAAAAGCAAACACGTCCAGCACCGTAGAACGCTTGGGCTTGCTTTGGCCATGCAGGAGTCGCCGGATGCTTTCCGCCGTTTCTGCATCGAAGGTCTTTTCGCCACACTGGAGACAGACCGTTGCCGGGATATGCTCGACCAGCACATAACGTCCGTTGACGTAGAAAACCTCTTCTACTTCTTCGCGATGGACCTTGTGGCCGCCGCAAATTTCGCACTTGGACATGATTTAGCTCCTCCTTTCAACGAAATCGATCCATTCCACTGGATCGGGTTCATAGAGCGTGATGATTTTCAACCGGGGCTGTTCCGATTGCCTTGATACCTGAATATGCAGGGGGCGTTTTGCAACAGTGAAGCCAAGCAATAGACAGCTTGGGCTGTATTTATCGGCTGGATAATCCTCGATGATGACCGCGCGGGTGCCGGCTTGGCGGATTTCGGCGTTACTGATGTTGCGTTCCACCACGCGCTTGAGCGCATGTTGGGTGAATTCGAATTCACCCGCCGCGAGTTGGGCGCGCAGGACGGAAAGAGGTTTCATTCGGCTTCCTCAAATCCTATACCCATGCGAATCTTTAAATCATAATTGACAACATAATCTAGTTCTTCATCGCTAAATCCATAATGCTGTGCAAGGAGATTATCAATCTCGTCAACGATGGATTTTGACAATCCCCAGCTAAATTCTTGAAATTCTGTTTTCCCTCTACGATTGATAACTGAGTTTTTTTGGTAATTGCTCATCAGTTTTGAGAAAAGCTTCTCTGCCCGATTCAAAGTAGATACAGATGGCTTATCGATAGGAAACTGCCGAACATCTTCCAGTGTTAAATTCCGACAATTACCCAGTGAAAAGAACCAATAGAAGTATAGCGAGCTACTCACAAGACACCCAATAAATGATGCCTCATCGCGCCCAATTGCACCTAATTCTCTTATATGGTGAATTGACCTTGTAGCTGTTGGCGAACGGAAATACGGCTCAAAATCCATCATCCTTATCCAATAACCAGGTGTCCGATGAAAAAACAATGAAAATCCACCTTGCCTCACCAGCCAAGCGGCTACTCTTTTAGTAGAAGCTTGGCCTAGCTTTTCGAGGACAGCCCGCCCAACTGGCGAACCACATTTTGCTAATGGTGAAGCGTCACTTGGAAACCGCAAAGAGCAATATGTCAGGCACTGAAAAAGATGAGGGCGCTCATCCGCATACCATTGGTGGTACTTGGTGGTTTCGATATATCTGCGATCTTCACCACCTTTGTACATAATAAATATTGTTAAACGCTGTTCTACTCCCTCAAAAAGCTTCGCGGGCCGAATTGCGTAGCTACTCAACCAGATCGCTTTGTAACTTTCCTGAATGAATTTTCTCAATGAGTTGGTTTCAGCCACGCTAATAGCAGCAATCGGAACGATAAGACCTATCTTTCCACTATGCGCTACCAATAATCCAGATTGCTCAATCACATAGGCATATAAATTCCCACAATTTTCAGTCGCGACCTGGTGAACAGAATAGGTTAAACGCACTTTCGAGTATTCAACATACGGCGGATTCCCAATCACCACATCAAATCCACCCTCCCGCATCACGCCATAAAATTCCGCAAACCAGTGAAACGGCTGGTGGTTCTCGCGCCACTGGGTAAACTTGCGGGACTTGTCGGAATCGACCCCGTAATCGCGGGCGAGATAGCGGTCCAATTCCAGGCCCAGTACGTTCAGCTTCTCGCGCAACCTGCGCTTGTCCTCCGAGGTGATCTGGCCGCCGTGTTGGGTTTGCTGCTCGCGGAAACGGTCGAACAAATCGGCAAGGTCGGCGATGCTCGCCTTGATCTCAAGGCGGTGCGCCTGGTCACTGGCGAGATTATTCGCGGCGTCGAACTGAGCCTCGGTCGCGTAGCCGACCAGCGTATTGCCGCAGCGGATGTTGAAATCGATGTCGGGCAACGGCTCAAGCTGGCGGGCGCTATCCACCTGCGACACGAGCTTCAGGAACAGGCGCAGCTTGCAGATTTCCACCGCCTCAGCCATGAGGTCCACGCCGAACAGGTTGTGCAGAATGACGCTCTTGTAGATGAAATAGCGGCGCGAGGGATGTTTTTCGACTTCCGCCAGCACCTTAACGAGATCCGGGTCGGGCTTCCTGTCGAGCTTTCGGGCATCCTCGACAAAACCCTCCATCCGATCCAGGCACCCTTCGTACAGCGGCTCCAGGATATTGAGAGCGGCAAACAGGAACGCCCCCGAACCGCAGGTCGGATCGAGGATGGTGATGCCATGGCGAAATCGCTCGTTGGACTTCTCCGGCACCCGGCCGACGATGGCCTGCCAGACGGCGCGCAGCAAATCGGGGCTGGCGCAGGCATCGATGACATCCTGCATGAACTGGCGGATGTCGAGATTCAGCGTCACCAAATCATCGACGCTTTTCACTTCACCACCGGCAAGTTTCCCCCGAACTGAAAGGCAGCGGGTACGGCGCTCCACATACTCGCGCCAGGTCTCGGTGGGCAGCGTACCGCGCTCCCCCGTCGCCGTGCTGAACACCGCCGCGCCCAGATTGTAGCGCCGCTCGAACATGCGGGCCTTGGCGTCCTTCATGCCGGTTTGCACGAAATCCGGCAACGCGGACTCCGGCACGATCTTGCCGCCGGCATCGATAACGCCGGTCTTCATCGCTGGATAGAGATAGCGATCCGGATTTTCTTGCAGCAGATTCCAGACCGACGCCTCACCCTCGAACGCCACCTTGCAACGCTCGCGCGCCCGCTCCAGCAGGTGAGGAATCACCGTATTCTTGGCGATGTACCCAGTGATATCCTCCTTGGTGTAGTAGGCCCCCATCTGCTTCTGGTTGATGTACTTCTCGAAGATGTAGCCCAACACGTCGGGATTGATCTCGTTGCCCGCCTTCAGCGGCCGGGCGTCGAGGTGCCAGTCGTACCCGTCGAAAAAGCGAAACAGGCGCTCGAAGGCTTCGTCGGGAATGTCGATGTCCGGGTTGGCTTCCTCCAACTCGTGCAGGTCGAACAAGCCGCCGTTCAGATAGGGCACATCGCCGATCAGGCCGGACAGATCGGGCGCGCGGTCGGTCTCGGGCCTGCCCAGTCCCTCATGGAACAAGCGGCGCAGGAACTGCCGGTAGAAGGAATGGAACCGATCCCGGCCCGCCTGGGCTTGGACCTGGCGCAAGCGATCGGCCAGATAGTTGGGATTACCGTCGAGAAAACCCTTGCGCTGGATGAAGTAAACAAACATCAGGCGGTTCAACATCAGCGAGGCGTACCATGCCTGATCCGTTGCACTGGCAAGCCCTTGGATGAACGCGGAAAAACTTTGGTGCTCGGCCTGGAAACGGTCGTAAAAGGCGCGGGTGACGCGGTCCCGGTCGAAGGCGCGACGCAGGCCGGTAATGACGTCGGTAAGAGTGATGGCCTCCTCCGCCTCCAGCGACCAAACGATGGCTTCCAGCTTCTGCCGCAACGATTCGCCGCTTTGGCCCTGACGCCAAGTGTGGGTGCGCGTGGCGGTCGGCTGACCGGGCGCGCGCGCGACCCACAGCCAGGTCAGCGCGGTCTTGGCCGCGTCGGCGAAGATCAACAGATGCTCATGCGCGAGTTTGGCGGCTTCCTTCTCAATCTTCAGCAGCGTGGCGCGCGGCGGGATATTGCCGTCGCGACCCGGCGCGCACAGGAACACGGCCACGCCGCGCTTTTGCGCGATGGGGCGCAGGGTGAAGTGCTCGCCGTTGACGGACACTTCCCATAGGCGGGTGCCGGCGTGATCCCAGCCTAGCTCGTTGAATAACTGTCCGAGCTTGCAGTCGTCGAGCAGTTTCTGAAAACGGACGGCGTCGAGGGTCATGACATATCCCTTGGTTATTCGGCGGCTTGAGGGCCAGCAAGGCCCATCGAACAAATGAGTTTCGGCTCGCGCTGACTTTCCTGTTCGTCAATCACGCACAGGCGACCGTCCTCGCGCAGGTTCCGCGCCAGTTCCGCCAGCCGGTGATCGTCGATGCCGGCCCTGATGTGGCGGTTCAGCGTGTCGGTCGCCGTGGGATAAAGCGGATAGCGGTATATCTCTTCCAGGGCGCGGTCGATCTCGCGCACATACGCGTCGGTGACGAACAAATCGCGCTGGTCGCCAAGGTGTTCCCGATACCGTTTAAGCCGCTCGTACACTTTGAAGCGCACCCCGGACGGGCGGCCCAGCGCCCCGCCCCAGGATTTTTCCTCGTCGAGAATGTGTTGCATCCCCCGCGCGGTTAGTTCGTGGTGCTGCTCGGTGCGCGGCAGAGCCGGCGTATCGGCGCGACACGCGGCGGCCTTGAGAATGGTGAACTGGGATTGCGTGACCGAGCGGCCCTGTTCGTCGATCCAGGCCAGGGCATCGTTGCCCTGCCCGGTGCGCAGATACACCAGCGCGCCCTTGGGCGCTTCCGGCGATGATGGGTGCGCCTTGGTGGCGTAAACGACATGGGGCAACGCCTCGATGCGGGCGGCCAGACCGGGATCGGCGTCGGTGGCGTTCTTCCAAATCTGATAGGCAAAGGACGCGAGATCGACCTCGGTATCGCCGTCATCGTCGAGGATGCCGTTTTTCTCGGTATAGAGATCGCGGATCAACTGCTCGTCCTGGTCATCGTCGAAGAAGGTTTCGTCCGAACCGACCACTTCCCGGTTTTCGCTCAAACGCTGGCGCACGCGGGCGCGCAGCCGGATCAGCCGCTCCACTCCATCGGCGGGCACGAAGGAATAGCAGAGAATTTCGTCCGCCTGCTGGCCGATGCGATCCACGCGGCCGGCGCGCTGGATCAGGCGGATGATCGCCCAGGGCAGATCGTAATTGACGACGATGGCGCAGTCCTGAAGGTTCTGTCCTTCCGAAAGTACATCGGTGGCGATCAGAACGCGCAGTTCGTCCGCCCTCGCCCCATCAGAGGAGAAAAGAGAGCGCTTGTCGTTCGATTCCGGCGAGAAGCGCCAAGCCAATTCGGTCGGATCGGTACTCTCTCCCGTAGCCGCCTCGACCTGCCGGACGCCGCGCGCCGCCAGTTGCGCCTTGAGGTAGCGCGCGGTGTCGGCGAACTGGGTGAAGATCAGCAGCTTGTCTCCGCCGTGCTTTTGAGTGACGAGCTGGACCAGTTCGGCCAGCTTGGCGTCCCGGTCGGGATTCCAATCCCCGCAAAATTTCAGCACCTCCAGCAGCGCCCTGGC
>JBATDL010000090.1:0-10930 GCA_049663445.1 Candidatus Competibacter sp. | reverse complement strand
GAGACGGGTCGTGCGCCAGTTCAGTTCCTCGACCCGGCCGAACTGGCGGCCGTGCCAGCGGGTGGCGATGCTGATCCATTGCGACAGGGCAAAGGGTTGTTCCAGATTCAATACCAGGCCGCTGAAGGCATCGAGGATCAGGTTCTGCAGGGCGATGCCCAGAATTAACGTCAATAACCCGTAAGCCGCCAAAATCGTGGTCAAGGGCCGCTCAAACACGAACGCCAGATTGCACACGCCGGCAATACCGAACACCACCAGATTAACGAAGGTTCGAGCGACGTTCGGCACCGGATAGCGGGTTCGCCGCTCGATGGGACGCCAGACCAGCGGCGGCAGCAGGGCCACCACGAACAGCGCCGGCAGTAGCCACCACAGGCTCTTGAAGAGCAGCAGCATCAATTCGAGCTGATAGAGTTCCAGCCGTTCGGCATACAGTGCGTTGAATAGGTTTTCCAACAAATACAGCAGGCAGGCGCTGGTCACCAGTCGCACCAAGGCCATCGGCACCGGATAGCGATGTTGCAGCCAGGGTGTCCAGGTGCTCAGGAATAGCGCGCCGAAAAAGATGAACCACAACCCACTGAAGCGATCCGGTAAAAACCGGGCGAGTTGGCGCTGAAGGGAAACTTCGCCCTGATGGCCCTGAATGTTGGCGTAGAAATAGGAATACGGCAGCGCGATCATCGGAAACAAAGGATCGCCGAGGGTGCTGCGGTTATGAATTTCCTGATACACGGTAGCGTCCCTGATCACCCAGCCCGAATCGGCCGCCAGCACCTGCTCCGCCCGCAGGATTTGGCCCCAACCGCTGCGCCCCTCGCTCAAGCCCATGTTCTGACTGTCGGTGACGAATACCAGCCGGCTATGGTCGAGATGGGCGTGGCGGAACTGGATCATGAAGTCTTCGTTGCCGTCGATCAGATTGCGGTGCGTGGTGGTGTAGCGGAAGGTTCCCTGTACCCGGAACGCGCGATACTGTTCCCCCAGTAGTTCCCGGACGATGGTGGGTTTTTCCAGTCGAATGGGGGCAATAGCATCCGGAAACACGATGTTTTCGGTATCCAGCTCGCCGCTGTAGCGGAACCACAGATCGAAGTCGGCTTGAAAGGTGCGCGCCTTTTCGTCGATGGCTTGCAACTTGTTCAGATGGATGCCGGTGTAGACCACCTGGACGATCTGCAACAGGCTGTCGCCCAGATCGATGATGTTCTCGCCCTGCGCCCGCAAGGTACTGATCAACTCCGGATTCGTGACCAGTCGCAACTGCCGAGTGGCGGGGGTGATGCGCCCACCCTTGGCGCGAGCGATGTAGATGGGTCGGATCGCGTCGCCCTCCGCATCGAAATACAGTGGTCCCATCAGACTCAGCGCGGCGCGCGCCGGGGTATTCATCGCCATCAGTTGCTCGCGCACGGCATTACGCAGGCCGGGCACATCGTCCAAATTGACGCTGGGCAAGCGCCGCAGGGCTTCGGCGATGGCCAGCGCGCTGTCGTAGGCGTAGATGGCGCTCCAGATCGGATCTTCCCGGTAGATCGCCGCGTAATCGTCGAGAAACTGCCGGGCCGCTGCCGTCGCCGTGTCCGGGATGAACGGCGCGGCGATGTACATGCCATCGGTGAAATGCGGGGGAGGGTCCAGATCGGCCATCGGCTCTTCATCCTGCTCGGCGGCAAAGCCGGCCAGCGCCAGCGAGTCGGTACCGAGCAACTGGGCTTTGATGCCGCGCTTGCGCAGGGCCTGCACCAGAGGTTTGGCTTGCGGCGGGCGCAGGATCAGCAGGATGGCCTGGGTTTTGCCATCCGCCGCCAGCAGTGCTGCCGCCTCTTCGATTTCTTCCGGTCCGGGTTGGTTGGGCAGCACAATCTGATGGCGGATGCGCAGCCCGATGGTGTCCGCCGTTAAGGAGAAGGTCCGGTTCAAGGTGGCGGCGTAGGTATCCTCCAGATGAACCACGGCCACGGAGGAATAATTCAGCACCGATTTGATGTAGTGAGCGAGGATGCTCGCCTGCAGGTTGTCGTTGAAAATGACCCGAAAATACCAGGGGTTGAACAGGGTTACATTGGGGTTGGTCGAGGTCGGCGTGACGGCGGGCACCTTGTACAGCCGGTATAGAGGGCCGGCGGCGCGGGAAGCGGTACTGGAGCCATGGCCGATCACGGCGACGATATCTGGACTGGCGCCGATCTGTTCCGCGACTTTCTCGGCTTGTTCGGCGCTGCGCCGATCGTCGAAAGGTTGGAGAACGAGGGGATGGCCGTGGATGCCGCCTTCGGCGTTGATTTTGTCGGCGAGCAGTTGAGCGCCGCGCAGCATGGCGATGCCGGATGGCGCATTGGGTCCGCTGAAGGCGTTGGCGACGGCGATCTTGATCGGTTCCGCTTCCAGGGACACTTGGCGCGAAGACAGGTCGGCCAGCGGGGTGCCGAATCGCCACAACAGCAGAGCCAGCACGGGCAACACCGCAAATACGGCGATGAGCAGTGCCTTGCGCGGCGGTGGCTGGAAGGAAACCCAGCGGATTGGTTTGATCGGGATGATTTCCTATTTCGGTCTGGACGAGCGCCGTCGCCGCTTTTGGGTGGAGCTGGGCTGCACGGGCGGATTGGTGTTTTCAGCGGTGCAGGTCGTTCCGTTGGAGCCCGCTGACTCCAGGGTCTTTTCCTCCGCCGCCAGCCAGAAATCGAACGCCGAGCCGTACTGGCGTCCCGCCGTCTCCCAAAGCTGGTAGGCCGTCTTGCGGATTTGCTCCAGGTAGTCCGCCGGCGAAAATGCCTCGAAGGTTCTGGCCAGGACTTCCTCCGTGCCAAGGCCAGCGCCGACGGTGCGCGCCGTGGAGTTCATGAGGAGGCGCAGGTGTTTTTCGGCGGCAAGCCAGTAATCCAGCGAGCGCTCCTGCTGCTCGTTGCTGGCTAGCCACATGTGATGGGCGAGGTCGCGGACACGGTAGAAATAAAGGCTGCGCAAGGCTGTGGGCCAAGTGCTCGTTGCTTCCCAGGCCGAGGTCGCGGCGGTATTCGCCAGGCGGACCGAGTCGGCCGTCAGTTCGATGACCATCCGTTCCGCCATCAACCAGAAATCGAGTGCGCGGCCGACCTCGTTGCCGGCCGATTGCCAGATATGATAGGCAAGGTTATGAATTTCTTGTTCTAGATCGTTTTCCATGAGCCTGATGCGCCTGTTCGTTGTCGGTCTACATGGGATCAATCGGTCTCGCCAACAGGGCAGCGAGGCGCTTGAAGCCCGAACGGTTACCACCACAACTTTAGCTGATGGCAACGACGCCCTCTATTGGGAAGTGATAGTTGACGCGTAAATCCCGTGTAAAAATTACCGGCGGATCGGACGAGTTTGCTATCTTCCGATGGAACGGTGTTTGAAGCGGACGGATGGTTTGAGCGAAACGCAATCTGGACGAACAGGCGAGGAAATGCAGATGAGAAGTCGGCTTTCAATGGTTTTCATTCTGGCGCTTTGCCCTTGGCTGGCGCTGTCCGTGGGATGTTCGAACGTGTCCGATGGCGGGTCGGACGGCAATAGCCTGGCGGGCACTTCGTGGCGTCTGGTCAAGATTCTGTCCATGAATGATCAGACCTATACGCCGAACGACCGCTCGAAATACACCCTCGCTTTTGAAGCGGGCGGGCGGGTCAGCGTGCGGGCGGATTGCAATAGTGGCCAGGGCAGCTGGTCCGAGCCGGTGCCTGGCCAACTGACCTTCGGCCGGCTGGTGACCACCCGCGTGATGTGCCCGCCGGAGTCCTTGCACGACCGTTTCATTCGCGACTTGGGCGCCGTTCGCTCCTATCGGATTCAGGACGGACGGCTCTATCTGTCGCTGATGGCCGACGGCGGCATCTATGAGTTTGAGCCGGCACCGAGGTGAGGGGGTGGACGCCGCGCAAGTTCGCCAACTCTTTAGCCGCCTGCAAGCTGCCTGCCCTAAGCCAACCACCGAACTGCGCTATCTCAGCCCGTTCGAATTGCTGGTGGCGGTGATCCTGTCGGCGCAATCGACCGATAAAAAAGTCAACGAAGCAACCACTCGACTGTTTCCGATCGCCAATACTCCACGAGCGTTGCTGGATTTGGGCGAGACGGCATTAAAGGCGCACATCAAGACCATCGGCCTGTACAACACCAAGGCCGCCAACCTTCTCAAGACCTGCGCGTTATTGCTGGAACGGCACGATGGCGAGGTGCCGCGCGACCGGGCGGCGCTGGAGGCGTTGCCGGGCGTCGGCCGCAAGACCGCCAATGTCATCCTCAACACCGCCTTCGGCGAACCGACCATCGCGGTCGATACGCATATCTTCCGGGTTGCCAACCGCAGCGGACTGGCGCCGGGCAAAACCGTGCGGGTCGTGGAAGAAGGCTTGCTGGCCGCGACGCCGGAGGCGTTCAGACAGGACGCCCATCACTGGCTGATCCTGCACGGCCGTTATGTCTGCACCGCCCGCAAACCGCGTTGTGGGGCCTGCCCGATCCGCGATCTCTGTGCGTATCCCGACAAGAGCGAGGTGAATTGATGTTCGGCAACGACCGCGACAGCCTGCGTCGCTACTACTGCACCATTTGGGACAAAGCCAGCGCCGGCCAGATGCTGGAGCCACTGGAACGCCTCATCGCCGAGGTGATCCGCGAGCATCCCGAATATCAGCCGGTATTGACCGAAATCGAGAGCGCCTTGGCTCGTGAGTACACGCCGGAGATGGGACAAACCAATCCCTTCCTGCACATGGGCATGCACATCGCGATTCGGGAACAGTTGGGCGGCGACCGCCCAGCCGGCATTCTCGCGGCCTACCAGCAGCTTTGCCGGCGACTGGAGGACAGCCACGCTGCCGAACATCTGATGATGGAATGTCTGGGGGAAACGCTGTGGGAGGCGCAACGCGGCGGCGGCGAGCCGGACGAGCGGGTTTATCTGGAACGGCTGCGGCGACTGGCGCGGAAAGTCTGAGGTCGCGCACAAAAAACGCCAGCGTTGGCTGGCGTTTTTTGTGGTTGCCTGAGCAGGGTCAAAGAGGCTGTTGCTCGATGTCGTTGTCCTCGACCAGATCCTTGTAGGCATGCCAGGTGGCGTGGCCGATCAGCGGCAGGGTGATGGCTAAACCGAGATAGAAGGTAACTAGCCCGATGCCGGTGAAGATCACGATCAACCCCGCCCACAATATCATGGGCGCCGGATTGGCCTTCACGGCGGTAATACTGGTCAACACGGCGGTGATGAAGTCGATTTTCCGGTCCAGCATCATCGGGATCGACACCACGCTAATCGTGAACACGGCGGCGGCGACGGCGGCGCCCACCACGGTAAAGACGATCAAAAAGGTCAGGCCGCTGCCCGAGAAAAACATTTGCGCGGTCGAAGTGTCGAGGGTCGTGCGCTGGCCCGCGATGATCAGGGCGAACAGCAGCGTCGACAGCCGCGCCCAAACGATCATGAGGATGCCGATCAGAATACCGAACAGAGCGATCGGCAGCACGTTGCGCCGCCAAGCCATCAGCGCGCGGCCCAAACTGGCCGGCTGACCGGCTTCCAGGCGACGGCTGATGTCGTACAACCCCATGGCCAGAAACGGACCCGCCAGCAGGAAGCCGGTGGTCAGGGCCAGCGCATACTGGAAGCTCGATTCGATCAGGTAGACCAGGATATAGCCCATGGCCACGAACAGCAGGCCGTAGGGAATGCTGGCGGCGGGCGCCCGCCACAGATCTTTCCAACCGGCGGCGAGCCACTCCCAAGGCTGGTCGAACGAGATGATTCGTACTCGGGGTGTGGTCAGGGAACTTTCGACAACGGGAATGGAAGTCACCATCAAATCCTCCTCAACGATATGTTGCAACGCAAGACAATTAAGTTTGTTGTAGGTTTGCGTTTGGATGGCCCCACTGTCGCACCCGTGGTTCCATACAGCAGAAGACTATATGAAGGCAAAAGAGTTGCAATAATAAAACAGGGGCTCGGTGGAGCCCCTGGGAGAAAGAAGGTCGAGAAGCCGCGCGAAACCGCCGGGTCGGGCTAGCTCCGCTGCGGTCGCAGCCGGCGGTAAAGGTCGTAAGTCTGCTGGGCAATGCTGCGCCAGCTATAGTGTCGTTCGACCCGCTCGCGGCCCGCCTGGCCCATGCGTTGCAACAGCTCCGGGTCGTTGGCGAGGCGGTTGATGGCGTCAGCCAGCCCGCGTTCGAACTTGGCGGGGGCGATGGGATCGTGTGGCGGTGCGGGCGACAGATGCGGGTCCACCAGCAGGCCGGTTTCGCCCTCGACCACCACCTCGCAGATCCCGCCGGTCGCGCTGCCCACCACCGGCGTGCCGCAGGCCATGGCTTCCAGATTGATGATGCCGAACGGTTCATAAATCGAGGGGCAGCAGAAGATCGTGGCGTGCGAGTACAGCACGATGGTGGTCGCGCGCGGCAGCATCTTGGGAATCCAGACGATGCCAGAGCGCTGGGCTTGCAATTCCTGCACGATTTCCTCGATTTCGCGCTGCATGGCCAAAGTATCGGCATCGCCGGCGCATAGCACCACTTGCAGTTTCGGATCGAGTTGCGGGATGGCCTGTAACAGGTAGTACAGCCCTTTTTGCCGGGTGATCCGGCCGACGAACAGCACGAAGGGGCGATCGGGGTCGATGCCGAGCTGGGCGAGGGTTTCGGGCTCGTTGACCGGATGGTATTCCTCGGTGTCGATGCCGTTGGGGATCACCACCACTCGGGTCGGCTCGACATCGAACAGGCGCAGGATGTCGTCGCGGGTGCTGCGCGAAACGGCGATGACGGCATCGGCCATTTCCAGCGCGGTTTTTTCGATCCAGCACGAAAGATCGTAGCCATGCCCGAGTTGGTCGCGTTTCCAGGGTCGCAGTGGCTCCAGCGAATGGACGGTGATCACCATTGGGATGTTGTAGAGGATCTTGGCGAGGATGCCGCTGAAGTGGGCGTACCAGGTATGGCAGTGGATGATCTCGGCGCAGCCGTCCAGATCGTCGCCGATCCCCTGACCGACAAAGGCCAGGCAGGTGCTCAGAGCCTTGAGCGGCGAGACGAAGGATTGCGGGCAACCGGCAAAGTGGGTGGTATCCATCTTGATGCCGCGCACATGCAACTGGCCTTCGTCGACCGTTTGGTCGTGAAAACTCCGCACCTCGACCGGGGTCAGCTTGGCCAGCTCGCGCGACAGATATTCGACGTGAACGCCGGCGCCGCCGTAAACGTGGGGGGGATACTCGTTGGTGGTCAGCAGGACACGCATTGTTGTTGTGCTCCCTTGGTCGGGCGGGCGGTGGAAATTGGAGGGATTCCGACGGTGCGTTCGGTCGGAACGGGTTTGACGGTGAATTATGCCAAGCCCAGCACGGTTTTTGAAAGGGCGGCGTCGTGATCGGCGGCGGTTGCGAGCGGGGTTCGGAACGCCGACACTTCGCGTGCAAGGCCTAAACTTAAACTCCAGGCTGATGATAAACCTGCAAGGTCAGATCGAATGCGCGTTCCCCGACTTTATCTGCCCGCGCCGCTGGTGACCGGCGCGACCGTGCCGCTGAACGAGCGCGCCTTCAACCATGCCGTGCGGGTTTTGCGACTCAAGCCCGGCGCGCCGCTGGTGCTGTTCGACGGCGAGGGCCAGGCGTTCGCGGCGACGCTGGGTGAAATCGGCAAACGGGAGGCATGGGCGCGAGTGCGCGAAGCGCTGCCCGACGAAGCGGAGCCTCCGCTGCGGATCGTGCTGGCGCAGGGCATTTCGCGCGGTGAGAAGATGGACCATACGGTGCAAAAGGCAGTGGAACTGGGGGTCGCCGTTATTCAACCGCTGTTTGTGGAACGGGGTGGCGTTGGCCTGTCCGGTGAGCGGCTGGCGCGCAAGGTTCAGCACTGGCGGGGTATCGTAAGCGGCGCGTGCGAACAATGCGGACGCAATCGCTTGCCGGAATTGCGGGAACCCCTGTCACTGTCCGAATGGTTGGCGCAACCGACGGATTTTTTCCCTCCTTGCGAAGAAGAGGTAGGGCGAAGGGGCAAAGCGCGGGAACTACGGCTGCTGCTCGATCCACTGGCGACGCAGGCTTTGCGTGGGCGGGAACCGCCAACGGCGGCGGTAACGCTGCTCATTGGCTCCGAGGGGGGGTTGAGTCCGGCGGAGATCACCCAGGCTCAGGCGGTCGGGTTTACTGGCGTCCGCCTGGGGCCGCGTGTGCTGCGGACGGAAACCGCCGGCGTTGCGGCGCTGGCGGCGTTGCAGGCCCTGTGGGGGGATTGGGATTAGGTAAAGTCGTTTTCCAGCACAACCCGATAGCGCGCCTTGCCGGCATCGAGATGCGCCATCGCTTCGTTGACCTGGCTCATTGGGAAGTGTTCGGTCACGGGCGCAATCTGGTGGCGAGCACAGAAGTCTAGCATCTTGCGAACGGTGGCCGGAGAACCCAGCGGCGAGCCTGAAAGGCTTTTTTGCCCGCCGATGAGTGAAAAAGCGGCGACCGGGATCGGGGTAAGAACCGCTCCAACCGTGTGCAGCCGCCCCTTGGGCGCGAGGATGTTCAAAAATGCCGGCCAGTTCAGCTCGACGTTGACGGTGGACAGGATAAAATTCAACGAACCGGCGATCTTTGCAAGTTGCCCGTCGTCGCGGGAATTGACGACATGATGCGCGCCCATGCCCAAGGCTTCGTCGCGCTTGGAATCGCTGGAGGTGAACGCCGTCACCTCGCAGCCCCACTTGTTCAGGAATTGCACGGCCAGATGTCCCAATCCGCCGATGCCGACCACCCCAACCCGGTCGGTGGGTTTCACGTCGAACTGGACGATGGGATTAAAGACGGTGATGCCGCCGCAAAACAACGGGCCGGCTTTTTTTGCATCCAGGTCGGGCGGCAACAGTGCGGCCCATTCGGCGTTGCAGCGTACCTTGTCGGCGAACCCGCCAAAACGGCCTATCATGGTTTGCTCGTTGCTGGCGCAGAGATTGTGATTGCCGCTCATGCACTGGTCACAGGTCATGCAACTGCCGCTGAACCAGCCCAGGCCGACCGTGTTGCCGGCCTGCAAATGTTTCACGTTACTACCCACTTGGGTGATCGTACCGACGACCTCGTGGCCCGGCACAAACGGGTAGGTGCTGTTGTGCCACTCGTTATTCAGGACGGAGAGGTCGGAATGACAAATGCCGCAGGCAATGACGTCGATCTCCACCTGATCCGGCTTCAGTTCTCCAGGATCGTACTCGAACGGGGTGAGTTTGGCTCTGGCTGCATGGGCGGCGTAGGCTCGAATCATCAGGGTTCTCCGGGGTGTTGAATCGCCCTTCAAGCGTAGAGACTAATGAGAACTGTTTCAGGGATTTTTAGAGGGTGGCGGTAGATCATCCAGCTTTGGGTAAGTATCGGGCTGTGGCCGCATCTCCGATACCACAGGCATCGCTGGGCCGGCAATCGAACCGATGCCGAAGATCGACAACAAACCGCGTTTCACCTCTGGTCGGGCTTGGCGCTGCTGTGTAGCGTCCCGTCCAGGTAAAACCACGGCCCACTCTCTCGCACGAACCGGCTGGTCTCGTGCAGTCGGTGCGCCTTGCCACCGACCTTGTAACGCGCCACGAACTCGACCACACCCCGCGTATCGTCGGGACCGCCGGCTTCCGTGCGGACGATCTTCAAACCCAGCCAGTGGAGCTTGCCCACATCGCCCGGATCGAGCGTTTCGGGGCGGGTGGACTCGTGCCAGGTGCGCAGCAGGTAGTCTTCCCGCGCGAGGACATAGCCCGAATAACGGGAGCGCATCAGCGCCTCGGCCGTGGCCGGTCGTTGTTCGTGATCGAGGTACGGGCCGCAGCAGGCGACGTAAGTTTTGCCCGAACCGCAGGGACAGGCGCTATCGGCGTTCACCCCGGTAATCTTCGGAGCACCGCCCGCGCCGGCGCGCCTTCGGCACCAGCCAGCTTAAGCGGCAGGCACATCAACTCATAAGCTCCCGGCGCGACCTCGGCCAGATTCAAACCTTCCAAGATCACGATACCGGCTTGCAACAGGGCGATGTGGGTTTGTGGATCGCCCTGGAAAATCTGCACCGACAGATAATCGACCCCGATCAAGTGGATACCCCGCGCCACTACCCACTGGGCGGCATCGACGGTCAGAGCCACGAAGTCGGTGCGAAACTCGCGGTCTCCCCGTTGCCAGATCGCGGAATTGCGGGTGCGCAGCAGCAGACGCTGGGTATCGGCGGGCAGATTCAGGGCTTCCAGATCGTGAGCGGCGATGACATCCACATCGGGCAGCGCGGCCACGACCGCCGGGCCGATCAGCGCATCCAGCGACAGATGGGTGACATCCGTGCCGTCGGCCAGAAAATGCAGGGGCGCATCCACATGGGTGCCGGTATGAACGCCGCAGACCAGGGTGCTGTCGTTGACGGGATCGCCCCGATCCATGTCGCGGCGGCGGTTTAATTCAATGGCCGGGCTGCCAGGCCAATGGGGCAGGTCCGGGGAAATCGTCAGCGAGATATCGAGATAATCGGCCACGGCTACTCCCTTGAGCATTGAGCATTGAGCATTGAGAATTCGGGGACGGGTAAGATGGAAAGTATTCGGAAGTACTTGGCAAGCGCGGACTTATCCGCCGATCTCCGCCAACAGCTTCTCCACCGCCGCTGCCCGCGCCTCCGCATCGGGTAGCTCTTTAACGAAGCGTAGCTTGTCTTTGCCATCCAGCTTGTAAACCCGAGGCTGCGATTGAATCAGTTGCACCAGTTTGGCCGAGTCCACTTTCGGTTCCGGCCCGAACACGATCCGCCCGCCTTTCGGTCCCGCCTCGATTTTTTTCACCCCCACCGGTATTGCCCGTAGCTTCAGCCCGGTCACCCGAAACAGGGTTTTAACCGGCACCGGCAGCAGCCCGAAGCGGTCGATCATCTCCACCTGCAACTC
>JBATDL010000089.1:0-3760 GCA_049663445.1 Candidatus Competibacter sp. | reverse complement strand
GGATTGCGCCCTGCTGCTGGGCGCGATGGCCGGTTTCGACCCGCGCGACTCCACCAGCGCCGAGCGGCCAGTGCCCGACTACGCCGCCCTGCTCGACCGGCCATTGGACGGCATGAAGATCGGCCTGCCGAAAGAATATTTCGGCGAGGGCCTGGATGGCGCGGTGGCCCGAGTGGTGGAAGAAGCCATCGCCGAGTATCGGAAGCTGGGCGCAGAGACGGTCGAAATCAGTCTGCCCAACAGCCGGCTGGCGATTCCCGCCTATTACGTGATCGCCCCGGCGGAATGCTCCTCCAACCTGGCCCGCTTCGACGGGGTGCGCTATGGCCACCGCTGCGAAAATCCGAAGGATTTGCTGGACCTGTACACCCGCTCGCGTGGCGAAGGCTTCGGCGCCGAGGTCACCCGCCGCATCCTGGTCGGCACTTTCGCGCTGTCGGCCGGCTATTACGATGCCTACTATTTGAAAGCCCAGCAGATCCGCCGCTTGATCAGCGACGACTTTCAACGGGCTTTCCAACAGGTGGACGTGATCGCGGGGCCGACTTCGCCGACCGTGGCCTTCAAGCTGGGCGAGAAAGTGGACGATCCGATCACCATGTACCTGTCGGACATCTACACCATCGCGGTCAATCTGGCCGGCCTGCCTGGCCTGTCGCTGCCGGTGGGTTTCGCCGCCGGATTGCCGGTGGGCTTGCAACTCATCGGTGATTACTTCGCCGAAGATCGCTTGTTGCGCACGGCGCACCGTTATCAGCAAGCCACCGACTGGCACCTGCGCGCGCCCGCCGCCTTCGCTTGACGTTCAATTTGCAAGGTTTCGATCTTATGGAATGGGAAACTGTGATCGGGCTGGAAATCCATGCCCAGCTCGCCACCAAGAGCAAGATTTTCTCCGGTGCCTCCACCGCCTACGGCGCCGCGCCCAACACCCAGGCTTGCGCCATCGACCTTGGCCTGCCGGGGGTACTGCCGGTGCTAAACCGGGAAGCGGTACGCATGGCGGCGATGCTCGGGCTGGCCATCGGCGCCGAAGTGGCCCGCCGCTCGGTGTTCGCCCGCAAAAATTACTTTTATCCCGACCTGCCAAAGGGCTACCAGATCAGCCAGTACGAACTGCCGGTGGTCCAGAAAGGCCAGATGGCCATCGACCTGGACGACGGTTCCAGCAAGGTGATCGGCATCACCCGCGCCCATCTGGAAGAAGACGCCGGCAAGTCGCTGCACGAGGATTTTCACGGTCGATCCGGGATCGACTTGAACCGCGCCGGGACGCCGTTGCTGGAAATCGTCTCCGAGCCGGATATGCGTTCGGCCAAGGAGGCGGTGGCGTATATGAAAAAGCTGCACCAACTGGTGGTTTATCTCGGCATCTGCGATGGCAACATGCAGGAAGGTTCGTTCCGCTGCGACGCCAACGTATCGGTGCGACCCAAGGGCGCCGCTAAATTCGGCACCCGCGCCGAGATCAAGAATCTCAATTCCTTCCGCTTCGTCGAACGGGCGATTGAATTCGAGATCGAGCGGCAGATCGATCTGATCGAATCCGGCGGCAAGGTGGTGCAGGAAACCCGGCTCTACGACCCGGACAAGGGTGAAACCCGTTCGATGCGAAGCAAGGAGGAAGCCAACGATTACCGCTATTTCCCCGATCCCGACTTGCTACCGCTGGTGCTGGACGACGCGTTCATCGATGCCGCCCGCGCCGCCTTGCCGGAACTGCCGGACGCCAAGAAGCAACGGTTCATGGAACAGTACGGCCTGTCCGCCTACGACGCCAGCGTGCTCACCACCAGCCGCGAACTGGCCGGTCACTACGAAGCGACGGTCGCGGCGCTGGGCGGCGAACCCAAACTGTGCGCCAACTGGGTGATGGGCGATTTCTCGGCGTTTCTGAACAAGGACAATCGGGATATTGCCGACAGTCCGGTCGATGCCGCGCAACTGGCCGGCCTGCTGCGGCGGATTCAGGACCGAACCATTTCCGGCAAGATTGCCAAGGAAGTGTTCGAGGCCATGTGGGCCGGCGAAGGCGATGCCGACGCAGTCATCGAAAAACGCGGCCTGCGGCAGATTACCGACACTTCGGCGATTGAAAAGGTGATCGACGACGTAATCGCCGCCAATCCCGATCAATTCGCCCAATACCGCGCCGGCAAGGACAAGCTGTTCGGCTTCTTCGTCGGTCAGGTGATGAAATTGTCCAAGGGCAAGGCCAATCCGCAGCAGGTGAATGACTTACTGGTAGAGAAGTTGAAAGCTTAGCGCACTAGACTCGGTACCCTATAGCCACCGCCGGGAGGGTTACCGATGCGCTGCCCCGAGTGCAAACATAACCAAAAGTACAAGGACGGTACCCGCTGCAACAAGTGTCGCTATCAGTTCGTGTTCCGCAAAAAGGAAGACCGGATCAGCGACTTCGCGCTGAGACAAACCGTCCAGCGCCTGTCCGACAACGGGCAACAAGCGTTCACCACGACCCAGCTTGCCCTGGCCATCTGCCGGCTTTGGCGCAAAAAAACGCTGGGGCCGGTCGGCTGCGGCGTTATCGCGCTCATCGCGAGCGTGATTGCCGGACTGTTCGCATTCAGCGAATGGAGTTGGCGGGGTGGAGCGTTGATCCTGGCGCTGCTCCTGCCTCTGGCAATCTGGCTGGGCCGGCGGGAGAAAAGCAAGCTGCCGTTCGACAAAGCCCGCAAGATCGTCGACCAATATCATCAGGCCCATCCGATCCAGGCGCTGGCGGACGGCACGGCGTTCCGGCATCAAGCCGCGACACCCGACCTGCAAGACCCGCACTATGCGCCCGAGCGGATTCTGGTGGTGGAACGGGATGATCTGGTCGATATGTTGGTCCGCAACCGCTTCCATCTGAGCGCCAAGGCGGTGGTGGTCAGCCGCACCGGTTACCCGGAACGGGTGTTCACCGCTTGTCGGGAGTTCCTGCGCAATCATCCCGATACGCCGGTGCAACTGGTTCACGATGCGTCCCCGCAAGGGTTCGCGTTCGCCGCGCAACTGGCCGACGACTCGAAATGGCGGTTCGCGCGCCAGCGCCTGACCGATCTAGGTATCTCCAGGGCAGCATTGCAGCGTGGAGCCACCCTGCCCTGGCTACCGCCGACCCCCTCCCGATCCGACGGCGCCTTCAGCGCCAACCACGCGCAATGGCTGCGCACCGGCCACCGGGTTCCGCTCGATTACGTCGGTCCGAAACCACTGATCGGCCTGCTGAGCGCGGCGGTGATCGGGGGGGCGCTGTTGCTCGCGCCGGAGGTTCTGAACGCGGCAAGCAGCAGCGAGGTGGAGATCGACTATGGCTGAGCATTCCGGAAACCCTTAGCCCCATGTCCTGCCTGTTCGGCTATTGCGGGCCACCGGCGGACGGTTTGCTGGCGCGCATGGCGACGTTGCTGGCCCACCGTTGTCCGCTGGGCTGGGAACGCACGGTCAGCGAGGCCGCCGGTCATCACGCCGAAATCGGCCACGGCATCGCTGCCTGGAACCAGAAATCTCAGCTTGCCCGGCGTGACCATGATCTGCTCGGTTATGGCGGCGTGCTGTTCAATCTGGATGAATGGGCGGCGAGGAGCGATGCCGCAACCGATGGCGCGGACCGGCTGCTGGCGGCACCGAGTCTGCGTCATGCGCCCGAACCCCACCTGGAACAACTGACCGGCTGTTTCGTGCTGGCCGCAAGCTTAGGCGATGCTTTTTACCTGCTGCGCGATCATGCGGGCGTAAAGGTTCTGTACTGGAC
>JBATDL010000088.1:0-4158 GCA_049663445.1 Candidatus Competibacter sp. | reverse complement strand
GATCATGTTGTCATTATGGGCGAAGACGGCGTCGAAGGTCTGTTGCTGGGCCAGCATCTGCGCCATGATTCGGCGGGCGTCGTCGCGGCTGAAATGGGCGACTTCGCGCGCTGTCACCTTTAGCTTGTCATGTTGGGCGATGACGTCGTTGAAGCCCTTGCCGCGTTCGTAGCTGACCGAGGTGCCGGGGATACCCTCGAATTCGGCGACGGTACCGCCGCTTTCCAGTTGGCGGGCGAGGTATTCGCCGGCCAGGCGGCCCCCGGCCACGTTGTCGGAAGCGATATGGGAGACGACCTTGCCGCCGTCTTCCTTGCGGTCGACCGTGATGACCGGGATGTGAGCGCGGTTGGCGATTTCGATGCCGGGCTGCACCGCTTGCGAGTTGGTGGGGTTGATGAGGATGAAGTCCATTTTTTTGCCCACGAAATCCTGGATAGCCAGCAGTTGCTGGGCATCGTCGTTGTGGGCGTCGGCGTACAGCAGTTCGACGCCGTGCAGTTTGGCCTGCTCGCGGGTGCCCGCGAGCAGGGTGGCGAAAAACGGGTTGCTCAGATCCGAGAGCGACAGCGCGATCCGCTTGCCGAAACTTTCGTAGGTGATCAGGTCCAGCGGCACTTCCTGGTAGATCGGAATCTGCTTGCCTTGCAGCGCCCGCAGCGCCAGAGCCACGCCGTGGCGACCCATAAGTTCGGGGTGCTGTTCGACGGTGGCGTGCATCCGGCCGTTGCGCAGTTCGTTGTGAGCGGCCTCGATGTTGTCGTAGCCACCGACCAGTACCTTGCCGGTCAGGTCGCGCGAGTTCAGGGCTTGCAGCACCCCGAGCGCCATCTGGTCGTTGGCGCAGAAGACGGCGTCGACGGCGCCCTGTTTTTCCAGCAGACCGGACATGCGGGCGAAAGCATCCTCCGTATGCCAGTTGGCGCTGACCGAATTCACGATTTCAATGCCGCCGCTCGCAGTGATGGCCCGCCGGAAGCCTGTCTTGCGCAATTCGCCGTTCTGAGCGCCGCTGATGCCCTCGATGATGATGACGCGGCCCTTGCCGTGCAGCTTGCGACGGAAGTAGTCACCCACCAGCGCCGCGCCCTTGGCGTTGTCGGAGCCGACGAAGGGGATGGCGATGCCGTATTGAGCTTGGGCATCCTGGTCCAGCGGAGTGTCGATGTTGATGACCACGATACCCTGATCAACGGCTTTCTTGAGCGGTGGGACCAGTTTGCGCGAATCCACGGGTACGATGACGATGGCGCTGTAGCCACGAGACACAAGATTGTTGATCAGGCTAATCTGATGTTCGATGTCCGTTTCCATCTCGGTGCCGAACACTTCCAGGGTGACGTCGTTCTCGCGGGCGTATTCCTTGGCGCCGGTTTCCATCTTGGAAAAGAACGGGTTAGACAGCGCCTTCATGACCAGAGCGATTTTGTTCTTGTTGCTGTCGGTTTGCGCGTGTCCCGGAGACGGCGGCGTCCATGCGATCAGGCAGAGCAGCATCAGGGGCAGCAGACGGTGCAGCGAGTTGTTCATGAGCTGTGGTGTTCCGTGTCGCCCGGCGGACAGGGTAGGGCGGCTGATTAGCGTGAAGGATCAAGGGGGAATGATAAAGAATTCGGAAGTAAAATGGCTCGAATCCCGCGATTGTTTGAATATTTGTTGAGATGACCGAATGCGGCTAAGCTGAAGTCATGACGGATTTTCTCGGCGAATTCGAATGCAAGCTCGATTCCAAGGCGCGGATCGCGTTGCCGGCCGCGCTGCGAAAGCAATTACCGCCCGAGACCGAGGGACGCTTGGTGGTCAATCGCGGTTTCGAGCAACACCTGGTGTTGTATCCGCTGCCGGAGTGGCGGCGAGTGACCGCCGAACTCGACCGCCTCAACCTGTACGTCAAGAAGCATCGTGAATTCGTCCGCTATTTCCATCGCGGCGCGACCGAACTGGAACTGGATGGCAGCGGCCGGCTGTTGTTGCCCCGACGGTTGCTGGACTATGCCGGTATCCTCGACGCCGTGATCCTGCTGGCCTACGCCCATCGGATCGAGTGCTGGGACCCGACCCTGTACGACCAGCTGCTGTCGAACGAGCCTGCCGATTTTGCCGACTTGGCCGAGGAGATCATGGGTCCGGCGAGTCGTCCGGAGCCGGACGGGGAGCGGATTCCCGCTTTCCGGGATTTCCCGCCGGCGCCGCCCAATTCGCGTCATTGATCCGAAGCACCGCCTCCGCGTGTCTTTACTCGGATGTTGCTGCGGTGGGCAGTATGGGCCGTAGCCGACGCCAGACTGTTTTTTCCAATTCCACCAGCAGGAAGACCGCCAGGCCGGCCAGGGTGACGAGGCCCCAGTCGGCGGCGCCGATCGGCGCCGTGCCCAACAGTCGTTGCAGCGGTGGGAAATAGGTGAAGGCCAGTTGCAGTACCAGCAGGATGCCGACGGTGAGCAGCACCGCGCGACTGCCCAGTAGGCCATCGCGCGACAGCGCGGTATCGAACATGAAGCGGCTGTTGAACAAGTAGCAGATCTCGCCCATCACCAGCGCGTTGACCGCCACGGTGCGCGCCGCCTCGTGAGAAACGCCTTGCGCGGCCTGCCATAGAAACAGGCCCAGTGGGGCGATCACCAGCAACACCGACACCAGGGCAATCCGCCACAGCATGAAGCCGTTCACCAGCGGCTCGCCGGGGTCGCGCGGCCGCCGCCGCATCACGTTTACCTCGGCCGGTTCGAAGGCCAGCGACAGCGACAGCGTGATCGCCGTCACCATGTTCACCCATAGCACTTGCACCGGCGTGAGCGGCAGCGCCGTACCGAACAGAATGGCGGCAATGATCACCAGCGCCTCGGCGCCGTTGGTCGGCAGGGTGAACAGCAGCGCCTTGCGCAGGTTGTCGTACACCGTGCGGCCTTCCTCCACCGCGTGGGTGATGGAGGCGAAATTGTCGTCGGCCAGTACCATCTCGGCCGCTTCCTTGGCCGCTTCGGTGCCCTTCATCCCCATCGCCACCCCGACGTCAGCGCGCTTGAGCGCCGGGGCATCGTTGACGCCGTCGCCGGTCATCGCTACCACCTGGCGATTGTCCTGCAAGGCCGCGACCAGTCGCAGCTTGTGCTCGGGACTGGCGCGAGCATACACGTCAGTGTCCAGGACCACCGCCCGCAGCGCCGCGTCGTCCATGGCTTCCAGCTCCGGTCCGGTCAGCACTCGTCGGCTGTCGCCGATACCAAGCTGAGCGGCGATGGCCCACGCCGTGGCGGCGTGGTCGCCGGTGATCATCTTGACCCGAATGCCGGCCTGCTGGGTGAGCCGCACCGACCGGATCGCTGCCTCGCGCGGCGGGTCGCTGATGCCGAGCAGGCCCAGCAGAGTCAATCCGGCCTCGACATCGGCGAAGGTCAGTTCGTGCTGGGTTCTGGGCACCGGCCGGCAGGCGACCGCCAGCACCCGCTGGCCCTGCGCCGCCAGCGCCTCGATGTGTTCGTGCCAGTACTCCAGGCGCAAGGGTTGCGGGTTGTCGGGATGCTGTTCGTCCGCGCACATTGCCAGCACCCGCTCCGGCGCCCCCTTGGCATGGATCACATGCTCGCCGTGATGATCGTGGTGCAGGGTGGCCATGAAGCGGTGCTCGGACTCGAAGGGAATGCTGTCCAGCCGGTGGAACCGGGCCTGCTCGGCCACCGGGTCAAGGCCGGATTTCAGCGCCAGGGTCAGCAACGCGCCTTCGGTGGGGTCGCCGTCCATGCGCCATTCGCCCTCGCGCTCGCGCAGACTGGCGTCGTTGCACAAATGCACGGCGCGGGCGATGACCCGCAAGTCGGCGGTGTCTTCCGGCATGATCGGTTCGCCCCCGACGCTGAACCCGCCGGTCGGCGCGTAACCGACACCACTGACTTCGAAAATCCGGTCGGCGGTGACGACCCGTTGCACGGCCATTTCGTTGCGGGTCAGGGTGCCGGTTTTGTCCGAACAGATCACGGTCACCGAGCCCAGCGTTTCCACCGCCGGCAGCCGGCGGATGATGGCGTTGCGCGCCGCCATGCGCTGGACGCCGATGGCCAGGATGATGGTCATGATCGCCGGCAGCCCTTCGGGAATCGCCGCCACCGCCAGCGCCACCGCCGCCATGAACATGTCGTCCATGGACTGGCCGCGCCAGAG
>JBATDL010000087.1:0-3047 GCA_049663445.1 Candidatus Competibacter sp. | reverse complement strand
CTACACAGTCACCCCAAGACCGTCCACACCGCCGCCGCCCCGATCCGAGTGCGCTTTTTCGGCTTTCGCGACCATACCCTCACCCTCGAGCTGCGTGTCTACGTCCGTACCACCGCCTACTCGGAGTTCCTCGCCATTCAAGAAGACATCATGCTGCGGCTGATGAAGCTCGTGAAGCAGGCCGGAACAGGCTTTGCGCTGCCAGCGCAGACCCTCTACATGGCCCGTGACAACGGACTCGACGCCGCTGCACGCGCGGCGGCGGAGACGCATGTGCGCAAATGGGCGGCGGCCCAGGATCTACCGTTCCTGGGCATGGACGAGGCGCACCGCGAGCGCAGCACCGGCACGCTTATTCGCCGGAGGGCTCACCCGGTGCCGAACGGAGCTAATTTGGAGTCGCCTTCAAGGGTGTCTTTGCCGCGAAGCACGGCGCCTATTGCCTCGGCATGTACGCGGAGACTTAGGTTTAGAGTTTAGGGTGCCAGCATCGCCGCATGACTCCGAAAGGCCACCTCGACAGCGGCCGGATTCAACCCTCGCAGGATGTGGCGGATCGCGGTGTGGGCCGGCGCCCGCTTCCAGTGCACCCCGCAGAGCGCGTTCAGCTGCGACAGCCGGGCCGCAATGAATCGCTGAATCTTGCGGTACGACGTGGCGTCCGACAGGATCGCGAGAATGCTGAACAACAACAAGTGTCCAAGCCATACCATACGCCGACCTTGGGAACGGCGGTGATTGGGAATCGCGGCGAGAAAAGTCGGCAACAGCATCAGCACATCCTATCATCTAAAAAGATCGTAGAATCAACTGGTTGAGAAGCATTGAACAGTCTTGGGGATCAGCCAGCGGCGACGGCCGCTTGCGGCACAGCAGGGCCACCATGCGTCGGCAAAGATCCCGGTACTCTTCGGTCAAATGCCGCTGGCAGAATAGATCCGTGAGGGCGACGATCTCGTCGTACTTGTCTGCAGTGCCGCCGGTCTCCGCTCTGATCTGCTCATCCCATCGCCTCTCGTTGATTCTTACACCCGTGCGCCGGTTTTGGCCGCCTTCAGTCCATGCTTCTTGAGCCAGTGGTGCAGATTCGTTTCGGTCGCGCGATGGCGCTGGGCGATGAACTTTTGGGTCGAGCCCAGCACCGATGGCCGGGTTGCGCTTCGCAAACCCGGCCTACATCAGATCAATTGTTGGGTGCCGGGAGACTCTCCAATCCCTTTAGGCGTTTCATGGCCTGCATCGCCTGGATGGAGTTATAGTTGATGCCGGCGGCGTTCAGACTGCTGCCCCGCTGGAACGGATAGTCCGGCAGCGTGGTGAGAAACGCCTTGAGTTGCTGCTGCACCGGTACAAACAGCCAGATGTTGTCGCCATACCAGCGGATGTACATCCCCGATTGGCTTGATGCCCGCTCGTAGGGATCGGCCCGGAGGTTGGTGATTACCGGCCAGCCGGTCACGTTGCGGACGGCGGTGGCGATGTTGCCGTCCTCGACGGCGAAGGAGACCTTCCAGTCGTTCCAGCGCACGGCGTTGAGGTCGCCACCCTGACCGAAGTAGAAGATTTCCTCGCGCGGGCCTTTCTTGACCTCGCCCTTGAAGAACGGCAGGAAGTTGTACCCGTCAAGATGGACTTTCCAGGTCTTGCCGTCGGCCTCATAGCCCTGCTTCAGCTTCTCGACGATGTTCGGCTCGCCCGCCGCCGCCAGCAGCGTCGGCAGCCAGTCCTCTTGAGAGAAGATGTCGTTGACGATCATGCCCGGCTTGATCACGCCCGGCCAGCGGACAAGCATCGGCACGCGGAAGCCGCCCTCCCAGGTGGTGCCTTTCTCGCCGCGGAACGGCATCGTGCCGCCGTCCGGCCAGGTCACTTCCTCCGCCCCGTTGTCGGTGCCGTACACCACGATGGTGTCGTCGGCGATGCCGAGTTCGTCGAGCCGTTTGAGCAGCGCGCCCACCATGTCGTCGTGTTCCACCATGCCGTCGGGGTAAAGGCCGATGCCGGTTCGTCCCTGCGCCGAGGGCTTGAGATGGGTCCAGACGTGCATCCGTGTGGTGTTGAACCAGACGAAGAACGGCTTCTTCTCTTTCACCTGGGTGCTCATGAACGTGTTCGCGGCGGCGTAGATCTCGTTGTCCACGGTCTGCATCCGCTCGCGGGTGAGCGGGCCGGTGTCCTCGATCCTCTGTCCGCCCTTGCCGTCCGACCAGGTATGGAGCACGCCACGCGGACCATAGTTCTTCTTGAACTCAGGGTCCTTCGGATAATAGTACGTCTCCGGCTCTTCCTCGGCGTTCAGGTGGTAGAGGTTGCCGAGGAATTCGTCGAAGCCATGCACGGTCGGCAGGTGCGAGTCGCGGTCGCCCAGGTGGTTCTTGCCGAACTGGCCGGTGGCGTAGCCTTGATTCTTTAGCAGGTTCGCGATGGTGGGCGCCCACTCGGGAATGCCTTGCGGTGAACCCGGCATGCCGATCGTCAGCAACCCGGTGCGGAACGGATGCTGGCCGAGAATGAATGATGCACGGCCTGCCGTACAACTTTGCTGTGCGTAGGAATCGGTGAACAACGCCCCCTCTTTCGCCAGGCGGTCAATGTTCGGTGTCTTGTAGCCCATGATGCCAAGGCTGTAGGCGCTGATGTTGTCCCGGCCAATGTCATCGCCCCAGATCACGAGGATGTTGGGCTTCTGGCCCGCCGCCCGCGCCGGAACGATGGTGCAGATTAGCGCCGCTGAAACGGTGATCACGGCCAGGCCGTAACTGAGCAATTTGTTTCGTATCATGGTCTTTCGCCTTTCTTGTTCAAGAAGCGGGGTAAATCTGTCGAACCCTGTTTTTCAGCGATGAATGGCCATTCGACAGGCTCAGGGCCAGTGGATGCGAAAATCTTGCTGGTTTAGTCCTCCTCTCCGGCGCTACTCCTCGAACGCAAAGATCTTTCTCCAGTCATTCTTCATGCTGATCACCGTCCAGCCCTGTTTCTTCGCCTCGTCATACAGTTTCTGGGTGAAGGCGCCGACCTTGGTATCGGGTAGCCCCTGGGCTGGC
>JBATDL010000086.1:0-2835 GCA_049663445.1 Candidatus Competibacter sp. | reverse complement strand
GGTAGGGGGTGGCGTTTTCATCGACCCAGGCATCGTGTTCGTGGCCGTGCAGCAGGAAGTCGCAGTCGTTCTGGATGCGCCCCCGCAGCACTTGGAATTCGGCAGGATTCAGCCAGCTTAGGGGATGGTGCATCAGCGCGATGCGTAGGTCCGCCTTATCTCCGGGAGCCGCAGTGGAGATGGCTTGGTCGCAGGCGTATAGCTGGGCTTCCCCGGCCAGCCAAAGCTTGTTCTTCTCGCCATCACCCGCGCAGGTCCAAGCCGAATTCAGGCCGAAGAGGGAGATATTCAGGTCATTGATGGAGATCGACTTGCCGAAGGTCGTATTGTTATCAAGTGGGATGTGCGGATAATTTGCTTGTATGAAGTCCCGGTACTGCGCCAAACGCTCCATGGCGCGGTGCACTTCGCCGTTGTGGTCTCTGAACATTTGGTTGATGCTGTCCGGCGTTTGATCGCGGTCACGAAAATATTTAGTTTGCGAAGGCAACACCTGTTTACGGTCGATATCATGGTTGCCGGGCACCAGGAAAAAGCGCTCTTTTGGCAAGTCGCAAACCCGCAAGACCTCATCGAAAAAACCCTTAGCGACATCATATTGATCCGCTAGTGGATCAGTGCTGGTTTCTCCGAAGCCGATATCGCCCGTGCAAAAGACCAAGTCGATGCTTGTACCCTCTTGCTTGCGGCGGGTCACATCATCAAGCAGTTTTTTTAGCACAGGGTTGTTGCGCCAATCGTGCTTGTCCAAAAAATGGATGTCGGAAAAGTGCAACCAGCCGAGACTGTTAGCCATTTCCTCAACTTTTCTCAAAGTGTTTTGAAAGTCACGCGCCACCCCCTAGCGGGTGGCGTGTGAACAGTGCAATACCATCCGACCATGGCCGTCCAGATTGCTCACTACCTCGTCGGGAGCTAACTGACGCTCCAGCTTACCCATCAGGTCTTGCTCGCGTTCCACCGGATTGTCGGTTTCGAGAGAGTCATAGTAGGTCATGATCGCCTCCGACAGGTTCAGGAAAGCCAGCGTTTGCGGCGCCGGTAGTGCTTGATATCCTTGAAGGATTTACGCCCGGAGGAAGAAATGCCCAGGTAGAACTCTTTGACATCCTCATTGCCGCGCAGATCCTCGGCGCCGCCTTCCATCACCACTCGGCCGTTTTCCAGGATGTAGCCAAAATCGGCGTAGCGCAACGCCATCATGGTGTTCTGCTCGGCTAGCAGGAAGCTGACGTTTTCCTGGCTGTTCAAATCCCTCACGATCTCGAAGATTTCCTCGACGATCTGCGGTGCCAGCCCCATGGACGGCTCGTCGAGCAGAATCATTTCCGGCTTGGCCATTAGCGCGCGGCCGATGACGCACATCTGCTGTTCCCCGCCCGAGGTGTAACCGGCTTGGGAACCACGCCGAGTCTTGAGGCGCGGGAAGTAGTGATAAACCTTTTCCATGCTTTCCTTCAAGGCACTCCGGGAAATCGAGCGAGTATAGGCGCCGGTCAGCAGATTTTCCTCGATGGTCAGATGACCGAAGCAGTGGCGCCCCTCCATGACCTGAATGACGCCACGCTTGACCAGTTCGTTCGGAGTCAGTTGGTCGACCCGGCTCCCCTTGAATTCAACCGACCCTTTGGTCACATCGCCGCGCTCGGCATGCAGCAGATTGGAAATAGCTTTCAGGGTTGTCGTTTTCCCCGCCCCATTGGCCCCCAGCAGGGCCACGATTTTGCCCTTGGGGACGTTGAGGGACACCCCCTTCAACACCAGGATCACATGATCGTAAATGACCTCGATGTTGTTGATCGTCAAATAATGCTCAGCCGCCGGGGCGGTCACGGTCTGGGTAGCCATGCGCGGGTATCCGATTGCGGAGGGGCGCTCGCAAGCGCCCCGGATGGATTACATTTCTTTTGTGCAGTCACGCGGCGTGATGCCCTTTTCCTTGGCATATTGCTGGGCGGACGCCTTGAACAGCGGATGAATCAGAGTTTTGTTGCCTTCGATCCAATCGGAAACCACAACCCATTTCTCGCCGTCCCATTGCTGGATCTTCACCTTGCCCGAACCTTCGTGGTTATCGCAGGAGGTCTTGATTTCCGGCAGCAGGTTGGTGGCGCCGATCTCCTTCAGACGGGCATCGGTGATATCCAGGTTTTCCAAGCCCCAGCGCACTTGTTCGCCGGTCATGGCCTTGCCCTCGCCATATTTTTCCTGGGCCTTGCGCACCGCCTCGACCGACAGCACGGCGGCGGAAACGCCTCGATTGTAGAGAATGGTGCCGATCTTGGACTTGTCCCCCAGGTTACCCTGGCCGGCGCCATAGACCACCTTTTCGATATCGGCGATGAGCGGCACGTCCTTGCCGGCCACGTTCCAAGTCGCGGACATGTAGCCCTTGGCGGCGTCTCCGGCCGGCACGGTGTCTTCCTCGGAACCGGCCCACCAGGAACCGATCATCCTGTCCCGTGGAAAACCGACCTTCTGGGCAGCCTTGATGGCGGTCTGATTCATGACGCCCCAACCCCAGAAAACCACGTAATCCGGTTTTTCCTGGCGGATCTTCAGCCACTGCGCGCCTTGTTCGTTGCCCGGATGGGCCACCGGAATCAACGTCAGCTCAAACTTGTTCAGTTTGGCTTCCTCCTGCAGGGCGACAATGGGCTCCTTGCCATAGGCGGAGTCATGGTAGAGATAAACGATCTTTTTGCCCTCTAGGCTCCCTTTTTCCTTTTCCTTGATGAACCGAATGATGGCGGAAGCCTGCATCTGATACGTCGTGACCAGCGGGAACGCATAAGGAAAAACGGAGCCATCCACGGCATCGGTGCGGCCATAACC
>JBATDL010000085.1:0-2841 GCA_049663445.1 Candidatus Competibacter sp. | reverse complement strand
CTGTCCGGATTGATCGGGTTGGCCACCCCACCGACGGCCAGGTTCTGGATGTGGGGGGTCTTCGAACCCAGAATGGCGACAATCCGGTTGGCAATGCGCTGATACTCCAGCGCCTGCAAATAATGGGTTGCGGCCAGCAGGTTCACTTCCGGCGGCAGTTTCATCGCCGGGTGGCCCCAGTAGCCGCTGGCGAACACGCCCAACTGACCGCTGCCGACGAAGGCCTTGAGCTTTTCCTGGACCTGGCGAATCTCCGGTAAACCATTGCGGCGGTAGTCGGACAGACTGGCCCCCAACTTGGCCGCACCCTCGGGGCTGGCCGACAGGGCCGAGACGATATCGACCCAGTCGAGCGCCGCGAGTTGATAAAAATGCACGATGTGATCGTGAATGCCGTGCGCGGCGACGACCATGTTGCGGATGTACTGGGCGTTGAGCGGCACTTCCAGATCCAGGGCATTCTCGACCGCACGCACCGACACGATGGCGTGAACCGTGGTGCAAACGCCGCAGATGCGCTGGGTGAACAGCCAGGCGTCGCGCGGGTCGCGGCCCTGCAAAATGATCTCGATGCCGCGCCACATCTGCCCCGACGACCAGGCGTTGCTCACCTTGCCGTTGTTGACCTCGCAGTCGATCCGCAGATGGCCCTCGATGCGGGTGATGGGATCAATGGTTATTCTGGCCACGGACAGTCTCCGATCGTCATGGTTGGGCCTGATGGGCGCCGTGCAGCACCGGCAGGGTCTTGATGAACAGCAAATAGAGCATGATTTCCAGACAGATGACGCCGATGGTGATCATCAGCTCCGGCGCCGAGGGGAAATAGGTCCAGCCATTGCCGGGCCGCACGGCCATCAGGTAGGAGTCAAGCCGGTACAGCGAACCGGCGGCAAGCAGGGAAACTGCTGCCAGAAACTGCCAGCGCTGGCTGGCGCGACGGTGCGAAACCAGCACGAAGAGAGGCACGAGGAACAGCGCGGTCTCGATCAGGAACAGATTGCCGTCCCAATCGCCGGCAAAGGCTAAACCCAGATAACCGCGATAGGCCAGATCGCTCCAGCGCAGCAGCAGGTAGCCCGCCAGCAGGCCGGCGACGACCCACGCCAGCCGCGCGAACAACCTCGCCTCGGACGGCGTCTTGAACGCCCGATTGACCAAAGTGGCTTCCAGCATCACCACGCCGTACCCCATGGCCAGCGCGGACATCAGGTACAACAGCGGCAGCCAGATCGTGTACCACAGGGGAGAGAGCTTGGAGCCCATGATCAGCAGCACCGAGCCCAGCGAGGACTGGTGCATGGTCGGCAGCAACACCCCGACCGCAATCAGCACGTACATATATTTCTTCAGGAAAACCTGGAGCTTGTCCAGGCTGTACCGCTGCTTGAACGCAAGCGGCATCCGCTCCAGAAACGCCGGCCAGAACTCCAGCCACAGCACCGTGATGTAGGCCATGACGCACAGCGCCACCTCGAAAATCACCGAATTCGGCTGAGCGTACCAAGGCAGCAACAGATTGAAGGCGTTCCAGTAGCGACCCAGGTCGATCATCACCGCCAAACCCGCCAGCGTGTAGCCAAACACCCCGCCGAGCAGGGCTGGCCGCATCAGCGGATGATAGACATTGCGGTTAAAGATATAGACCAGCAGCGCCATGGCGAAACCACCGCAGCCGAAGGCCGTGCCGATCACCACATCCAGCACCACCCAAGTGCCGATGGGATAACCGTTGCTCATGTTGGAAACGTCGCCCATCCCGAACAGAAAGCGGCGCAAAATGAAATAAGCCGCGATCAGCAGGAAGAAGCCGAGAATCAGAAACGGTTTGGTGACGACTTTGCCGCCGAGCGGTCGGTGGGTAATCGCCGTCATGATGGCCGCTCCTCGTCGTCTTTTTTCCGTTCTTCGTCGCTCTTGACATTGCGCCGGGCCAAGACCACCAAACCGCCGAGCAAAGCCAGCGGCGCGATCATGCCCTTGTAGAGGGTGTGCTGCATGCCTTCGGAAACGGCGGCGAAGGAGTGATCGGGTAATTTGGGCAAGCCCAGCTTTTCATGGGGCACGCCGGTCAGATAGCGTACCTGGGTGCCGCCGGATTCGGTCTCGCCGTAAATATGTGGCTGATACTCACCGGCCGGCGCCACCTGACCAGGCCGGTCGCCGCCCAGCTTGCCGCGCGGGAACTCGTACAATTCTCCGGGCTTGAGCGCCATGCGCCGCGCCGCCTCTTGTCGCAAGTCCTCGACCAACCCGAACAGCGAGGCACCGGTCGGGCACACGTCGCAACAGGCCGGGAGCTTGCCCTGTTTCTGCAAGTGGTTGCAGAACTGGCACTTGGCAATCCGGCCGAACGGCTGGTCGAATTGATACTGCGGCACGTTGAACGGGCAACCGTAGACGCAATAACGGCAACCGATGCAGGCATCCGGGTTGTGGGTAACGATGCCGGTGACCGGGTCCTTGCGCATGGCGCTGACCGGGCACACCGAGATGCAGGACGGATCGACGCAATGCAGGCAGTGGCGCTTGACGAAGGCGTAGCCATCGACCTCACGGTCCTTCTGGGTCATGGCGCCGTTCTGGTAAACGCGGATCACGTTCAGCGTCTTGCCGGAAATGTCTTCTGCGGTATCCCAAGTCCCTTCGTTCCAGCCGGCCAAGCTTTGCGGTTGTTCGACCGGCATACCGTTGGCTTCCTTGCAGGCGGCGACGCAGGCTTTACAGCCGATACACTGGGTCGAGTCGTACAGCATCCCCACCGCCTTGGGCGGCAAGGTCTTCGGCTCGCGCCGGTCGAATGGCGCGGCCTCGGCGGCGACTGGCGCGGCGGCAGCGATG
>JBATDL010000084.1:0-7780 GCA_049663445.1 Candidatus Competibacter sp. | reverse complement strand
GCCCAGCCGGGCGAGAGTACCACCGGTCTCAACGGGGTTCAGGGCGATGGCCAACAGGACGAAAAGCATCATCGGCACGAAAATCCAGGTCAACCGGTCAAGCTCGACCCGTAGTCGCTTGACGCTGGATTCCGGCCAACGGAAGTGGGCAGCGGCCAGTCCCCGCGAAATGCACATCATGCGCAACCCCCGCAGAATGTAGAGGTTCAACGCCACGCGGATTAAAGAGAATCCCACAGCATGAGACAGGTCACTACCCTGCGCAGTCACCAGGAGTTGCCAGCCCGTCGTGGCCAGGAGCAGTGGCAGAGGCGCTGCGACCACCAGCGTCAGGCCCAAAGCGCGAAAGGTGTAAGCAAAACGGTCGGTAGTCGGCTTACCCAGCCGCTCGGCGGTTGTCTCGACCATCGTGATGAGCGCACGGCGTTTCCACAACAGCGCAACAACCACCAGCAGCGCGAATCCAAAGACCGGCGAGTGCGTGACCTGGTGCCAGAACACCTGGGCCAACCGAGACCAGATGGCCGGCGAGAGCAACTGCCGGACCTCGTCTTGCAGCTCCCCCAAGTCTTCCAGATGTGTCCGCTCGCTGGTGCGGAGCCAAAACAGGTGCTTGTTCAAGAAGTCGTTGAAGTCGCCCGTTACGTCGAGTAGCTGACGCTCGGCGACGTCCAGCTCAAGCAGTTGGCGCAGATAGAATTTGTCATCCTCCAACGCCTTGTCCAGCAGCGCCTGACGCGTTGCCACCAGATCGCGGATTTTGTCACGCAATGGTGACTTTTTCTCGGTGGTTATCTGGGTTAAAAACTCCGCGACGGTTTGCTCCAGATCGGCGATGCGCCTTGCCTCCTCCGCATGGTGCAATCGCCGCACGCCCACCTCCGCAATCTGCTGTTTGCGGGCTTGGGCTTTGAGGGTATACCTCTGAAAGTCGGGCAAGGATTTCCGCTGCTTAACCAGGACTTGGCCCAAGCCCTCGGTGAGCCCGCCGGTCTCCAGGGTATCCGCAGCATCCTTGAAATCCACCACGATCCGTGCGGCGAGCTGCTCAGCCTGTGCTTGCTCCCGATCCAGTGTTGGAAGCCGGGCCGCCATGATATGCAGTTCATCGGTGAGTTCCGCGTTCCGCTCGGCCAGACGGACGAGCAAGGGAGGTGAACCCGCCGTCTCGCGCTGTGCCTCCTTCGCCTCGGCCTTGGCTTGTTCCGCCGCGTGTTCGCGCTGGCGGTTGACCCATTCGCCCAACACCTTAACCCGCGCGCCGATCCAATCGACGCTGGTCGCCTCCTTGTCCTGCTCGGCTTCGAGCAAGTCCAAGCGCATGGGTTGGCTGAGAAGCTCCTGATCGAGCATCCTGATCTCGGTGCTTAGTGCTGCGTACTGGGTTTCCAGAACCCAGCGTCTGGCCAGGCTCACTACCGGTCCTTCGTCGGCCTCGGGTGGGAGCCCAAGGGCTGCGGCAATTTCCTCTTGCTGCTGCTTTGCTTCCGCGAGACGTTGGCTGATCGTTGCCGGTCGGTTCTGCTGATAGGTTAAGCGTCTTTCGAAGTCGGCACGGCGGGCGTCGACTGCGGCCAGATTCGCTTGCTCCTTTTGGAGTTGCCGCTCGATGTCCTCAAGTGGGCTATCGATGCTTACGTTCAGTGTGTCTACCGGGTCGGTATGCTTGCTAGCCTCAATTTGTTCGCGAATCACCTGAGTTTGCGCCGGTGCTGTTCGGGTTGCTTCCTCAAACGCCGTGGCCCGCACGGTATTGGCGTTGAACTCCTCCAGGTTACTCAATGCGTTGCGATAGAGCTCGACGAGCTGAGTCTTAACCCCAGCTTGCAGCTCGGTGGCCGCTTCGACCTCCCCAATCTTGGATTCGAGAATCTCCGATGTCACCGATATGGATGGCTGGGCGCTGGGAGCGTCTTTCTCGGTGGCGGCGAGTGTTTGGGTCATTGCCACCAGGCAGAGGCTGGCGGCGAAAATCGTCAAAGCAACTTTCGAGTAAATCCCCATTACGGATTCTTGGGCATCGTTAGCCCCGGCGGGGCCTTCTGCCATGGATAGCCCTTCTTTCCCAATTGGTAGCCATAGTCGAACAGTGCCCGCATAAATTTCTGGTCGAAATCTTCCTGGTGTTCGACTGTGAAATTCGCGCCGATATAAGCCAGATTGAAGTCGAGACCGTCTTTTTGCGCCAACAGATAGAGCCGGTACAGATCGCCGATGCCCTGGGTCTCAATTAGCGCTGAAATGGCGTGACCGACGATGGTCAGGGTGCTGCGTTCCACTGTGGCCCAGTCCGGGTCCAGTCGGGCATTGCGGATGACGTAGGCTTTGCGTACTCGTTTGGCAAGCACATTAATGCCTTCCTGACGTGCGGTATCGCTGAGATTAGCTGGATAGAGAAACACTTGCCGCATCGCCCCGCCGTCCACATGCATTTCCTGGTAGGGGTTGCCGTCCACCTCGACATCAAACATCACCGGCGGAAATTCGCCGGGAATGGCAGCCGAAGCCAGCAGGATATGGCGGAACAATTCCACGGCTTGGGGATTATTCGTAGCCGCTTCGGCGATGGCGCCCATGTTCCAGACCACCGGGCGCCGGGCATCAAGATTAGTGGTGCCAATAAACAGCAACCGCCCCTTCCGATGCTCCTCGGCGATTCGGGCCAGCAGGTCCTTGGTAAAATACTTGCTGATGAGCCTGAAGAGCGGCTGATTGTCGGCGAGCGCGTCGCTGGTGATTGCCGCCAGCAGCCCGCGCTGGGTGGCAATATCCTCGGGCGTGATCTGGGTGTAGACCGCCTGGAGCGTCTCGTCGTACTCGGGGCCAAGGAAGGCAAAAGGAGCGATCAGTGCCCCGGTACTCACCCCGGTCACCAGCTTGAAGGTTGGACGGTTACCAGCTTGAGTCCAGCCCACCAGCAGGCCGGCCCCAAACGCGCCGTCGTCGCCACCGCCGGATATCGCGAGATAGCTCGCCGGTGGTAACGGGCCGCGATGCCCTTCGTCCGTCCACTCGACCTCTTCGCGTTCGAACTCCTTTATATCCTCCCGAATCAGCGGATTGAGGTCGGCGTCCACCCAGAAGCGTGCGTTGGGAATGCCGGGAATGACGGCCCGGGTCGTGTCCTTGACGGGCACGGCGACCAAGCGACTGGTGGTGGCGCAACCCTGGAGCAGGAGCAGCAGAACGACAACCAGTACAGCGATGGTCGAGATTTCGCGGTGCATAAGTTTCACGCTCACTTCCTACCAGCGGAAGGTGGCGCCCAATGCGGGACCGGCCATGCGCATATCCTGGAGAACCTCATCGCCGCTCGTCGAGTAGGAGAGGTTACGGTACACGAGCACGACATCACCCCAGTCGAAGCGATAGCCAACCCCGGTCCATCCCTGCCAAGTCCAATTCGAGTAATTACCCGCGCCGATATCGAGATAGTACGGCAGGAACCAGTCACCACCAGCGCCGAGCCCCACCGCGCCGCGCACGCCGACAATCCCATCCCATACGTTGATCCGGTCGGAGCTACTGCCCGAACGCCCGAGTATTCCGTCCGGCCCGGAGAAGCTCAAGTCGGTCGATGCCTTCAGCCCCAGGTAGCGAACGCCACCGAACACATCCAGCGTCCCGGCGGAACTACGCGCCACGGTGTAACTGCCGATACCTTCCCAGATCAGCGCCTTGAGGTCCACGTCCACATTCACGTCGATCGGTAACGACTCGTTGCCGCCCGGCCCTTGCACGGTTTTGATCTTGCCTCGCTGGCCGCTAAAGTCGTTGTAGACCAGGTCCATCGCCAGCGCCCAATCACCTTTGCGTGCTTCGAAGGTCCCCATCAGGGCAAAATCCAGGTTGCTCAAATAGCTGTCCGGCTTGACCTCGACGTTGACGGTTTTTCCCCCTCCCAACGGGGTGTCGAGCTGAAGCGTCTGATAGATGTTCGGAAACCAGGCATAGGGCGTGAGGCTGTAGTGCCACTGCCCGTCGTACATGTCCACGCCAGCGGCCGATGCCACGCCGCCCGATGCCAGGATACCGGCACCGGCGATCAGCGCCCACCGTCCTGCTTTCAATACCTTTTTCCGCAACATGGTATGCCTCTCCGGGTTTCGCCCCGAGTGATAGTGACAGTGTTGTTTTTTCAGGTTTTTCATTTGGATTGTGAATCTGTGTTTGCCGTCGGCGTCTCAGTTTGATCGAGCGAATTTTGGGTGGAATATACGGCCACCAGGCGGGATACCAGTACCGCCATATAAAAAATGCGTCCGGCGTCAGGCGGGCGGTTAGCACGTAGGCTGGAATCCACAGCATTCCCAGCATCAAGTAACCGGCAAGACCGGCGCAGAGTATATTCGTATCCACCCTCGGCGTATGGAGAATAAACCGAAGCAACCGCCCCACGATAAAAGCGAAGAACACGGTGGTTGCGACCAGAAACACCGGGGCGGGGACCAGATGGGGGGCGAAATGATTAAGCCATTTCCCGGCCAGCGCGGGCGTGACCAGCGCGAGCGTGATCGCCAAAGTCCAGCGCTTGCCCCCGGTGACCAGCACCGCTGACATCATGACCAGCGTCACCAGGACCGACTCAATCAACTTCCCGTGAGGCAGGGTCTCCACAAAGGGAGCGACCATGAAAAGGAGTAACAATGCCACCAACAGCTCAATGGCGGAGTAGCGAAACGGGATGGCGTGCCGGCGGAATGTTCCCGAAGACGGGCTGACGGGGGCTGACGTTTTACGCAAAGGTTTCATTTCCGGCCCGCTTCGGAGCCACATATGAGCCGGCCGGGCGACCGCCTCGGCAATCGATTCGACATCCCGGAAATCGTTCTTGCTCGATTTCACGTAAGCCTTGATAAAGATAGGCGGTTTTAGCGGCGACGACACTCAAGGCGAACATTCGAAGCCGTCGTGCCCTTCCCAAAACGCTATTTTGAGATGATTCATGGGTGGAGGCTCAATACAGCCGGCGCGATCGTATGTACGATGACATTTGACGTGCCGGTCACGAGAAACTGCATGCCGATCGCGGCCACCAGCAATCCGAGGATACGGGTGACAATGCTCAGGCCGACATCGCCCAAGAGTCGTTGCAGGAACCGGCCCGACAGGAGGATCAGGAGCAGCAATGCCGAGATGGCAATGGTGATGGCGATCAGCCCTAACGATAGTGTTGGGCTCTTGATTTTCTCCGCCTCGCTGGCATAGAGGATCAGATTGGCGATGACACCGGGTCCCACCAAGAGTGGCAAGGCGAAGGGAATGACGATCTGCCGGTAAACGGACTCGGCCTGGCCGAGATCGGTTTGCCCTGCTTCCAACCCCAGGTTTTCAGACCCTTTCGTCGCATCTGCGGTGACGATGTGGATACCAATCAGGAGCAGCAGGATACCGCCGGCCATCCGAAAGGAATCGATACTGATGCCAAAGAAGTGAAGGAGCGCCGTCCCCGTGAGCAGGAAGAGCAACATCAAGCCCATCACGGTCAGGGAGACGAGCAGAGAGAGCCAACGCTGGACCCCGACGGTCAACCCCGATGCGTAGCCAATGAAGACTGGGAGCATTCCCAGGGGGTTGAGCAGCGCAAAGAGGGTAGCCGCATAGGTGCTCAGGATTTGCGATTCATTCATCGTATCTATAGAAGCCTTACGAAAACGCCCCTCTCGTTTTGGGAGAGGGGCTTTGGAGCGAGGTTCTTATGGCAGTAGTTCGATTTCACCGGGACGCCAAGTCTTGTCGAACCAGGGTTCCAGCGGACCGTACAAGCGCAAGATCATGAACCAGCCCTTGCCGGGAATCGTTTGCACCCAGTTGTTTTCTTTGCCAGCTGGGGCTTTCGGACCGAACCAGACATCCACCGAGCCATCCTTGTTCACGAGCAAATCCTTATTCTGGCTGCTGACGCTGGGGAATTGCTGGTCCGTCTGGACCATCGAGCGAGTCTGATTGTCGTAAACGATGACCGACCAGAAATCCTTCACCGGGATGTTCGGCGGCAGATGCAGCTTGTAGTTCTTGCCACCCTCGAACGGATTGCCGTTTGCGTCCTGCGCACACCAGGGATACTGCGAGCCTTTCCCGACCATTTTCTCCGCCATGGCCGGCGTGACCCCGGTGGCGATGTAGTAAAAGAAGGTGGCACCGTCCAGATTGGCTACCCCAGGCGCGCTCTCGAACTTGTAGCCACCAAAGAACGGCAAACGCCACGGGCTGTTCGGGTAAAAGTAGGCGTCCTTGTCGCGAATCCTGAAGGCGATGGCTCTCGCGGTCACGCTACCGATCTTTGCGGCGTCCGTCAGAATCTTCTTCATCCGATCATCGGGATTGAAGGGCTTGCCCTTCTCAATGCCGATGGCGGCAAAGAGGCCCAGCGTGGTCGGATCAGAACCTTCACTCGGCTCCTCCTGTATGACTTCGTTCAAGAGGCTCCAGAAAGAGTAGTCGCTGGGTGGGACAAAGTTCGATGGAATGCCAGAAGCATTGACGAATTTCATGGCGGGCGGATTGGCTGCATCCGAAAGATGATAAATTTTCAGGTATTTCTTGACCTCCTCGACTCCGGGCTTGGGTGAGCCTTTGACCAGAAACGAGCGGAAAGGCATCCAGTTGCCATAGGTACTTGGGCGCACTACAAAATAGCCTTCTGGAACTTCGCCCTTATAGCCGGGCGGCAGGATGAGATATTTGCCACCTTTGCCATGATCGGCGCCGGTGATGCCAATATCCGCTACCCAGTGATACCAGAAATCATCAATCAATCCCAAAACCATCGGCGGAACTTCAATGACGAGCGGGCCTTTGTGGGTGTCGAGCCAGATGAAGCTGTAAACGGTGTTGTCGTTGGCCGTCAGTTCCACCGTTTTGGAATCCACCAGATTTTCCCAGATGACGTCCGTCTGGTTATCCGGGCCAAACTGGCGCTCAGTGGCGCGCATTCCGGCCTGGTTCACAATCGGGATGGCCAGCAGATAAGCCTGCAATGCACGCGATGCATCCAGGTTGTCATAGACTTTCTGGGTGGTTTCGTCGGTGGGATACCCGTAGTTCAGATTCAAAGCACCAATGGAGGTTTCGATCTTATCGGGCACGGCGACACCCGGTGCAATCGGCGTGGTCATCTTGTATTGAGGCGCCGCAGGGGCACCCGACGCGCTGGCGGCAATGACCAATTTCTGGCCCGGTTCGATGAGGTTGGATGCCAGCTTGTTCGTTGTACGCAACTCAGCAACATTGATGCCCAAGCGCTCGGCGATGGCGTCGAGATCGTCGCCCTCGACCACGGTGTAGGTCGCGGTGGCGCTGTCGTATTGGCCCTCCGCATGATGGCGAGCTCCGCTATCGGCGGCCTGGACACTGCCCAGACAGAGCAACAGACTCAGGGTACAGGCGGCTATACCGCCGTGACGTAAAAGGAGATGATCGTTCATGGTGTCTCTCCATCAGTGATAATGGAAACGGGCCGCTTCTTGCGAAGCGGCCCGAGTGGTTCACAACCGAAATGCGGATTACTCGCGGCCAGATTCGACCTTCTTCAAGGCTTCCTCGAATTTCTTGATGTCCGCCGCCGACAACTGCGGACGGTCCACCTTGATCGTTAGCTTGTTGAGCTTGGCCGTCAGCGGGAACGGCGGCTTGTAGTCCGCGTCGTTCACGCCGGTGATCGTGTCGGAGCCAATGTCGAAGCTCTCATCCCATTGCAGGATGATGGGAATCGTTCTCTCCATCTTCTTGGTCGCGACCACCTTGCCATCGACCTTGAAGGTGGTGTCCGCAGGCCGGC
>JBATDL010000083.1:0-5672 GCA_049663445.1 Candidatus Competibacter sp. | reverse complement strand
GCTGCCGCGCGCGCCGAGAGCTTGTCAAGATAGTCTTGCCGACGACAAGAATCCAGCAGTTAGCCGATCGAGGCGATGGGCTGGCGGGCCAGCACCACATAACCCATCATGGGTTGGTTGCATTCCTGCCGCAACGTGGCTGTCGCCATTGAGTGAATTTCCAGGCTGGCGCCCACCAGGGCTTGCCGTAAATACTCGGCCGCATGGCTATAACGGCCGCTGTGATTGATGCGAAATCCGCCCGGCGGAGCATCCCCCGTTGCGGCTTCCGCCGTAAACGCCAGCCAGCCACCGGGGCGCAGAGCAGCGGCGGCGGCGGCAAAAATCGCCTCCAACGCCCCGAAATACACCAGTGTATCGGCCGAGACAATCAGGTCGTAGGTTTGGGGCCGCGCCGCCAGAAACGCGGTCAGCTCGGCGGTAACCAGTTCGTCGTAACTGCCTCCCTCGCGCGCCTTGTCCAGCATGCGCGGCGACAGATCCACTCCCACCAAATGGCGGGCGTAGGGGCGCAACAACGGCGCGCATAAACCGGTGCCGCAACCGGCATCCAGAACATCCAGGCGAGCGGCGGGAACGCCCAAAACTTCGGCAAGCCGATCCGCGATGACCGCCGGTCCCTGATACTTCAATTCCTGTACCAAATGCTGGTCGAACCCTTCCGCGTACCGGTCGAACAGATAAGTCACGTAGGCGTCGGACGCACGCGCGGGTACCCGATCCTGCCCGAACCAGGCCGCCAGCCGATGCTGGGCGATCGGATCGTCCGGCATTAGCCGCAGCCAAAATTGCAGCAAGTTCAGCGCGGCCTTGCTATCTCCCAACTGGAACACGGCGTTGCCCAGCACCGTCCGCGCGTCCTCAGACCGTCCCACGCGATGCAGCAAACCACCCAATTGCTTGATCGCCTCCTCGTGGCCAGCCTCGCAACGCAGCGCGGTTTCCTGGGCGGCAATCGCTTCTTCAAACTGTTCCAATTCGGCCAGCACCAGACCGAGGCGGTGGTGGATTTCAGCGCTTGCGGGGCGTCGCTCGCTGGCTTGGCGGTAAGCCTCCAGCGCCTCCGGCAGCCGCCCCAAGCCCCTGAGCACCGCGCCCATATTTACACAGGCTTCCACCTCATCCACTTTGTAAATCGTCGCCTGCCGGTAGGCGACGATGGCGTCTTCGTAGCGCTTCTGGACGACCAGCACGTTGCCCAGATTGGTATACGCCGCCGCATAACCGGGCGCGCTGCGGATGGCCCGGCGAATGCACTGTTCCGCCTGGGTCGACTGGCCCCGTTGCTGCATGAGAATCCCAAGAAAATTCAAGGCTTCAGGGTGCTCAGGCTGGGCATCGAGCACCCGCTGGTAAAAGACCTGTGCCTGGGCCAGATCACCTTGACGATGCCGTGTCATCGCCTGGTCAAACCATCCGGCTACCACTGTGGTTCGCAGGTCGCCATCAGGTGCCTTGGACTTGTCGCCATTGCCGTTCATAGACACCTCTCTAAGCTTGTTTCGAGCACGCTTCAACCTGCGCTGACCAGGGCCTTGCACGCCAATACCAGGAACCCGGCAACCGGATGGCCGCCTTCCAGACGCAAATCCACGGTTTCCAGGGTTTCGATCGCCATGCCGGCCCGGACCAGTTCGCGGCGCAGGTAGGTTTCAATATGCCGGTAGCGACCACTGCGATCCAGCATGAATTCCTCCGTCTCCCCATCCTCACCACGCTCCACGGTAAACGCCAGCCGGCCATTCGGTCGCAGGGCGACGGCGGCGGCAGTCAACACCGGCCGCAGGTCGCCGAAATAAATCAGGGTGTCCGCCGACACGATCAGGTCGTAGATCGCTGGCCGGGCGACGAGAAAAGCGGTCAGTTCCGCGACCGCCAATTCATCGTAGTTCTCCCGTGCTCGTGCCCGCTCCACCATACGCGGCGACAGATCGACTCCGGTCAACCAACGGGCGTAAGGACGTAATAGCGGCCCACAAAGTCCCGTGCCGCAACCGGCGTCCAACACCTCCAAAAACCGGGTCGGCGTACCCAGCACCGTGGCAACTTTCTGAGCGATCAACTCCGGCGCTCGATATTCCAACCGGCGCAGGTGGTCATCGAAGCTGCCGGCCATGCCGTCGAACAGCTCCTGAATATAATCGTCCGCCGCTCGCGCTGGCGCGCCGTGCCCGGAATGCGCCGCCAATAAATGTCGGGCGACTGGGTTGGCCGGATCCTGCTCCAGCCAGTGCCGAAACAATTCGGCGGCTTCCTCACTGCGATTGAGCCGGTACAACAGCATGCCCAGATTCTTGTAGGCGGAAGCATAACCGGGCCGCAGTCGGATCGCCTCGCGGTGCGCGGCCACCGCTTCTTCATAGCGCTCCAGTGCGGCCAGCGCCTTGCCCAAGTTGAGATGGACCTCTGGCAACCGTTGATCCAAGGCAAGCGCCTGCTGACAGGCTGCCACCGCTTCCTCGAACTGGCCGGACCGCCGCAGCATCACACCGAGATTGCAGTGGGCGCCAAGATTGCCGGGAGCCAGCTCGATGGCCTGGCGATAGGCCGCTGCTGACTCGCCGAACCGCTCCATGGCGGCCAGCACGTTGCCCAGATTGTTATGCGCGTCTGCATACCGTGGGTTCAGTTCGAGCGCGCGGCGGATCAGCGTGGCAGCTCCGTCGTTATCGTGCTGTTGCGCGGCGAGTACCCCCAGAAAATGCAGAGCATCGACCTGCCGCAGGTTCCGATGGAGTATCTGACGGTAAAGCGCTTCCGCCGCATCGAGCTGCCCCTGCCGCTGCATGGCAATCGCCTGCCCAATCCGTTGTTCTTCGCTGGCGGGCGTGTCCGAGCGCACCGCGCCGGCGAGCGCCCTACGTTGCTTGCGATTCATCGGCGGCACTCTGATTGTCCAGTTGGGCGGCTCGGCGGTGCAGCCAGAACGGGAGGCTGCGGCCGGTTTTTCTCATCCAGCGCAGCAGCAGCGAATCCCCGCTGAATTCAATCACCCAATAGGTTCGCTCCGGTTCTTCGGCGCCTTCCCACCGCAGTCGCAGTTCCTGCCCGCATAATTCCCAGCAACCGATGGCATCCATCGCCGGTTCCATGCCCGTCCACTGAAAGGAACCATCCTCACTGAATCGCAGGCTTTCATCGTCGGCACACCACTCGCCAATCAATTCATCTGGTAGCGGCATTCTCAGCAGAGCTTCCAGCGGATCGCAACTGCTCGGCCACACCGCCCGCGCTACTCGCGGCGCGGGCGGCATCGGTGGCAATGCTGACAGCGAGGACACCTGCGGCGGTCGCCGCTGGGGCAGCGCCCGCAGATCGCGCACCAGGTAATTTTGTTCAACGACACGACCGAGCCATTCTCCATCGTATTTCCATACGGAACCTTGGGCGTCGCGCCAACCTAGATAACGCCCGGATCTGTCGAACAGTCGATCATTCTTGAAAAAGCCCGCGTAGACGCCGGTCCACTTAAAAACGACGGTACATGTCTCCTGATCGCTGTTCAAAAACTCAAAATCATAAGCTTCCACCTTTGATTCTCCGCAGACTGAGTGCAGACAAGGAGGTAAGCCAATTCAACGCGACTATGGGTTGCATGAGATTAGCCGCTTAGTCACTGCGCGGCCACGGGAGCACTTAGAACGTAAAACCCGACCAGTTTGTCCGCGCTGAGATTGGTCTCCTTCGGCATCGCTACCGCGAAGGCAGCGCCATTGTTACCTTGCGGATAGACTTCTACAAAGTCGATACCCGGTTCGTACCATTCGAACATTGTCCGCTGGATTGACTTCTCCGCCATCTGGTTCTGCACGGATTTCGAAACCGCAATCCACGGGATTTCGCCCGGCACCTGATAGTAGCGCGCCGACTCGATTGAGAACCGCCCCCGGAAGAACGCTATTGCTTCAGCATCGAGTTTTTCGCTGTCCTTCGACGCCGGAACTTCTTTTATGCCATCGAGTGGCTTCGGTTGAAATACTCTGGTCTCAGTCATGCCACACTCCCAAGCAAATATTGCCAGCACCAACGTGATTATGATCCCCGTGTTTTTCCATAATCTCATTTCTCTCTCTCTTCATTTCATTGACTCACCTGAAAAGACTCTAGACCACCGGTCGTCACCAGACTCTGCAGCGAAACCACCATCGTGGCCGAGGCGGTATCTTTACCTTCGCCGACACCCATATTCGTTCCCCAGGGATTCCGCAAAGTGACTTTCCAATCCGTTCCTGCCCGCGTGATCGACACGACCGTATAGACATGGTTGTCTACCAACCCATCTTGGGGAATTGGAGCACCGGTCAGCTTTTGCCAATAGCTGCGAGAGTCTTTCTCAGGTACCGACCATAAAGTAACACTCTTGTGTTGACTCAAAGCGATCGAGACTCTCGCACCTAGCAAGGCCACAGAACCGACCATGCCAAGCTTAGGATAGTTGACGTAAGCCACTTTGGTTCCCGCGTTTCCAGTAATCGCCATCATGGCGTCGGAAGGCCAACCACCATTGATGATCTTCTGATAGCCCTGACCCAGTCCATCTGCCGGATTGGTATCGAACATCTTGGCGTAAGCTGTTTCAATCACAGCAGGCCAGGTACGTTCGTACTTCCCGGTGTTATCGACATAGCTTCCGCCGTGACGTTTCACGTTATCCTCTAGCTCCGCCTGGGTCACCCAGATGAATTTGGCCTGGCCTTTTAGGTTGTAGAGTCGAACTCGGAATTGCTGTGTGATCGGGTCATAGTGAATGGCGTTCCGAATCGTCGTGGGATTTTGCTGCGCGACCGCTCCCAGAGTGGCAACGAAGTAGCAATCACCGAACGCGTCTTGCTTAATATCGTTGGGGGAGGGTCCGCCGGGACCGTACAGATTCTCGTCTGAAAACTTTGGCTTGCTCCCAAGCAGGCTGTTGATGCGCGCAAGCGTAGTACGGTTTACGTCGATACGACCGTCATGCGCCAAACCAACGTTGGATCTTTGGAAATTGATGATAGCTCCGATTGTCTTCGGCCCAACCAAGCCGTCTTCTTTCAGTTTAGGGGCCGGGCCGCCCTTGTTCGGCGGGATCTGGTTGAGCGCCTTTTGAATCGCCAGAACATCCGCTTTCTTGTTTACCCCGCCTTGGCCCACAGATGCCGAAATGGTTACCATGATTCGATCCTCCCGATATAAACTGCAAAGCTACAAAGGATAGAAACTCGTAGCCGTTCTCTCCCTCTACCTGGATAAGGCGCGCTGCCTTGTCGAACTCACGGCACCCGACGCGCGGCGACCTTGGACTATTTTCCGACCCCTGGTTCAACCGCTTCTTTGCGTCCTTGAGGCCCACCAGCAACCGTACCGATAATCTGCGTAACTTCGGCTCGGTGTCTCGCCTCTTCTCCCCGCTTTCCTTTCAAAAAGAAGACAACGAAGGAGAATGAGAACAACTACTATTCATCGAACACACTAGTTCAGCAAGCATGTCCCATGCCACTCTAGCCAAGCTTTTCAGTTCGTGATTTTCATGTTGATCAGCCCCATAGACTCGATAACTAGCCCAGAATGAATGCTTGCCGTTCATTCTGGACCGGTTCATTTCAGCCCAAGACTTCTCTTACTCGAACTCGAAACCAAACTCTCCATCCATCACCTTAATCCGCACCTGCGAAACCGGCTGGCCTTCCACCATT